>NZ_WKFA01000011.1:0-149372 GCF_021605325.1 Pseudomonas sp. PA-7-1E | reverse complement strand
ACCCATGCCCACCCGCCAAACCTACACCGTCCTCATCCCATTCCCCACCGGCAACGGCCATTGGTCTACCGCCGGTGAGGAGCTGGAACTGCTCGACGTCGAAGCATCCGCCCTGCGCACCGCTGGCCGCCTGGAACTGACCAGCGTCCTCAACTCCACCCCCAAGAAGGCTGAATAACCATGGCAGAAGTCCTGAACTTCGAGCACAACGGCATCACTGTGAATGCCACTGAATCCCCCGAGGCCATGGGTGGCCTTGGCGATAACGTCATTGGCCTGGTCGGCACTGCGCCGAATGCCCATGCTTCGATCCCGAAAAACGCGCCGTTTCGCATCAACAGCTTTACCACTCAGGCGTTGCTGGACCCTACCGGCACTGAGTCGGGAACCTTGTTCCAAGCGGTGTACCAGATCCTCAAAGTGGTGAAGGTGCCGGTCTATGTGGTCATCGTCGAAGAAGGCGCTACCCCGGCCGATACGATCAATAATGTGATCGGCGGCAACGACCCGGTCACCGGTCGCAAACTGGGCCTGGCGGCCCTGAGCAGCGTGCCTGAAGACCTGACCATCATCGGCGCTCCAGGCTTTACCGGCACCAAGGCTGTGGCTGGTGAGTTCGCCTCCTTCGGCAAGCGCATCAAGGCCCGTGTGGTACTGGATGGCAAGGACGCGTCCGTTGCCGACCAAGTGACCTACAGCGGCGAACTGGGCGGGGCCGACCTGGGCTTCGACCGTTGCCTGCTGGTGCACAACATGCCGTCGGTGTACTCCAAGGCCGCGAAGAAGAACGTGTTCCTGTCGCCATCCTCGCTGGCCATCGCCGCATTGGCCAAGGTCAAGCAGTGGGAAAGCCCAGGTAACCAGGTGACCTTCGCCGAGGACGTTTCCCGCGTGGTCGAGTACAACATCCTCGACACCTCCACCGAAGGCGACCTGCTCAACCGCTACGGCGTGAGCTACTACGCTCGCACCATCCTCGGCGGCTTCTCGCTGCTGGGTAACCGCTCCATCACCGGCAAGTTCATCAGCTACGTCGGCCTGGAAGATGCCATCAGCCGCAAGCTGGTCAAGGCCGGCCAGAAAGCCATGGCCAAGAACCTCACCAAGTCCTTCATGGATCAGGAGGTCAAGCGCATCAACGACTGGCTGCAAACCCTGGTGGCCGACGAAACCATTCCCGGCGGCAGCGTGTACCTGCACCCGGAACTGAACAGCGTCGAGAAGTACAAGAACGGCACCTGGTTCATCGTCATCGACTACGGCCGCTACGCGCCGAATGAACACATGGTTTATCAACTAAACGCCCGCGATGAAATCATCGAGCAGTTCCTGGAGGACGTTCTCTAATGTTTACCAACCGAGTCAGACAGGCCATTGCGGCCACCCTTCAAGGCCTGCCGTTGTCCGCAACCGTGGAAGAGTTCACCCCGCCGAAGATCGAGTTCGACATGGAGCCCATGTCCGGCGGGCGCTTTATTGCCGAGGAAATGGCCAAGAGCGGCAAGGTGCTCAATGCCAAGCTGGTGCTGCAAGGTGCCGGCCCGGAAATCATGCTGGCCCTGGGCGTGCGCACGGGCGACGACATCTTGCTGAACGTGCGTGAAGCCGGCCAAGACCAGGACGGCAAGACCTACTTCACCTACCACACCGTGGGCGGCAAGCTCAAATCCCTGGAGGAGGCGAAGCTGAAAATGGGCGACAAGGCCACCACCACGCTGGAACTGTCCTGCCGCACATACAACCGTCTGGAAAATGGCATTTCGGTGATCGACATCGATGTGCGCACCCAGAAGTTCGTGCTCAACGGCGTCGACATTCTTGGCGATGCCCGCCGCGCCGTGCTGATGCCTTAAGGGCCGGCGCAATCTGAAGCGAGCACGGTCAAGGTGGGAGCTGGCTTGCCTGCGATGCAGGCGACTCGGTATCCCTGGTGTATCGAGTGGATGCCATCGCAGGCAAGCCAGCTCCCACAGGGGCCATGCTCAGGTTTAGATTTTTCGCACTTTTCAATACCGTTCAACAAGGAATTGCCCCATGGCCTGGATGCCACCGTTGCACATCCTGCTGTCCCCGATCACCGCCGACACCGGTGCAATGATCGAGCAGGTTCAACTCAAACCGTTGTTCTACGCCGCGCAAAAAGACGCGCTGGCCCGGGCCGGTGATGACGAGGACGACCAGTTCTTCGAACTGGCGAAACTCGCCACCGGCCTGTCGGAAAAAGAGCTCGACCAACTCAAGCGCCCGGACTACGTAAGCATTGCGCAGTACGTACACGAAATGTCGACGCGCCCGGCCTCGTTCTTCCTGAACGAACAGGACGTGACGACCCACGACCAGCCTGTCCACCTGCTATTACCCCTGGAAGCCGCCGGCCGAACCCTGACCGAACTGCCCCTGGAAATGCCCGCCCTGCGCGCTACCAAGGTGATGAAAAAGCTAGCCACTAACAAAGAGCGTGCCGAGTTCATCACCGCCCATTGCACCGGCCTGATGATTCCCGATCTTGCCGGCCTGACCGTGCCCGACTGGACCGAGCTGCAGGAGCGCATCGACGATTTTTTAAACAAACCGGCGGACTTCTTTCGGAGCGCGACATCGAAGTGATCCTCGATGTAGTGCCGCTGGTTTACTCGGTAAACGAAGCGGAAATCCTCGATTGGGAAGCCGGCAAAGCATTGCGCCGCTACGACATCGCAATCAGTCGTCTTGGCGTCAAACAGGAGTAGAGCGCAATGGCAGATAGTAATCATGGAGCAGGGTCAGCCATTGCCAAGGACGGCGTGATGACTCAGGGCGCACTTCAGATGACAGGAATGCAGGCCAGTCTCAAACCTATCACCCAAGCGCTGCCGAGCCCGCTTGAGGTGGCACCGGGGAGTGCGGCGAGTTTGGCCCTGGCATTGGCCGATGCCAGCTTGCAGATCAAGCATCTGGCGGACGGGCAGGTACGGTTGGTCGATACGCTGGAGCTTTTCAACGTCTCATTGCTCAAAGTGATGGACGCCCGGCAAGCTCAAACTGCCGGGAGCGCAGAGGGTACGAAGACCGTCGCGGCTACAGACAAGCGCACACCCTCGCAGGCGCTGGACGCCGCGATGACCGATATTGATCAACTGTTGATGTTTGCCCGGCATGAGCGCAAGGCATTGCGTGAAGCCAACCTTGCCATGGCGTCCGAGCCGGTGGTGGCTGCCAGTGGTGCCAGTGCCGTCGACCTCGCGAAGGTCGAGTATGCCGCCGCCCGTTCCGGTATCGGCAGTGATCGCAAGGACGCATCGGGCAATATCGACCCCGTTGGGCGCCGGGCAGACCTGCAGCAGTTCGCTCGCGACGCTGCGATCCTGGCGACGGCGTTCAAGATCGACGTCAAAAATGCCGGCGAAATCATGGGCGGCTGGCGCGAGTCAATGCACCTTGATCGCACACAAGCCTTGGACCTTGCCGACGCAACAAACGTGCTGGGCACCCAGGTATCGCTCAAGGCCGAATCGGCGGATATCGGCGCTGTTGTGCAACTCCAGGGCGCTGCCGCGAAGGCTGCGGGCATGAGTCCCGAACAGGCTGCAGCGCTTTCGGCGGCGTTGTTGAGCGCAGGTAACAGCAAGGTTGTTGCTGGTGCCGGGCTGGAAAAAATCAGCGCCGTCCTGGCTAAAGGCGACAACGCCTCTGCAGGGCAACGCAGTGCCTGGGCAGAGCTCAAGCTTGATCCAAAAGTACTCGCGGCGGGCATGAAACAGGACGCCCCACAGGCCGTGCTTACGGTGCTGGAGGCGCTCAAGTCGCAACCTGCCGAAAGGCAGGCGGTGCTGGCGACGCAGTTGTTCGACGGCAACCAGACGATTCTGAGCCTGGTACCGGTGATCGACAGCGTGAAACAGGCCTTTTCGCTGGTCGCAGAAAAATCCACCTACGCCACTTCGACGCTGGGCGACCAAGGTTCGGTGCTGCGTTCGGCCGAGGTTCGTGCGGACTCTACTTACGCACGTCGGCAAGCCTACGAGGCCAGTACCACGCGCTTGAGCACTGCCTCTGATACAGCGCTGGACCCCGTTGTGGATGCCAAGCTGACCGCCATGAACGGCCTGGTCGGTGGCGTGGCTTGGCTCGCGGAGGGCCTGCCCAAGGCTGCCGCTGCCGTCACCCTGGCGGGGGCGGTGCTGATCCCGGTGGTTTCCGGTGTTTTCGGTGCCGTGAAGGACAAGATTTTCGAAAAGGTCGCAGGGAAAGTGCTCGGAGAGGGGCCGGCAGCAGGGAATAAAACCACACCGCCGGGCAGCCCGCGCAACGCCCCGAGTAATGACGGGCACAACGGTAATCGCCCGTCTTCTTCCGGCCCAGGCATCTCTGGCAAAGCGGCGAAGGTGAGCAAGCTGGCCAAAGGGGTCCCCCTGGGTTTGGTGGTGGCCCAGGCCGGTGTCGAGATGACGCAAGGCGCGATGACCGGAAACCTGGGTCAAGCGGTCGGCACTAGCGTGGGCTCCATCGGCGGCGGTGTTGCCGGCGGTGTCGTCGGTGATGTGGCCGGGATGGCGATAGGCCGAGCGGTCGGCACGCTGGCGGGAGCTGTTATCGGTTCGGTTGTTCCGGGTGCCGGCACAGTGTTGGGCGGTGTGATGGGCGGCGTCGCCGGGGGCGCAATCGGTAAGGTAGTCGGTGGCGCCGTGGGCACTTTCGTGGGCAGTGACGTCGGTGCGTGGCTGGCTGAAAAAGTGATGGGGACGGGCGATCGCCTGCCATCCCCCACGGAGGTCAGCAAAAACCTCAACGCCCCTCAGGCCGACAACCGCCAAATCAACTTCGCCCCGCAAATCACCATCACCGCGCCTGAGCAAGCCAGCCATCACCAGCTGGCGGCGCTCGTGGTGCAACAGATCGAAGCGCAATTTACCCCGCTGTCGATGGACAACCTGCTGGCGACCCGACGCGGCGCAGCACTCACCGATGGAGCTGTGTGATGCGACAACAGATGATCTTGGGTACTTTTATTTTCGGGCTGTCCCGTGGGTTCGCCTACGACACGCTTGATCGTGGTAGCAGCGGGGGCTGGGTCAGTCTCGACATCATTGCCGGCAAACCTAAATCCAGCCAGGTCGGCCAGGGGCTCGAAACGCTGGCATTGGGCGGCAAGGCTGCGCGTGCCAATGGCATGGCGCGCCTGGATGAGTTGCGCACCCTGCAGGCCCTGCGGGCGCCGTTGCCTTTGGTGGACGGGTTAGGGCGTAACTGGGGGCTATGGACCATCCAGTCGATCAGTGAAAAACAAGCCAGCGTGATCGACGACGGGACGGCCATGGTGATCAATTGGACATTGTTACTGAAGGAGTTCGTCAATGCGTAGGGTTCGAAGTATTGCCGGCGACTCGGTGAACCTGTTGCTCTACCGTGAACTGGGGCGCAGTGATGATGCCGCAGAAGAAGCGTTGTGGCGCTTGAACCCGGAGTTGGCCGAACAGGGCGCGGTACTGCCGGCGGGCGTCAGCGTGCTGGTGCCCGAATTGGACGCGCAACCAGTTGCGAGCCGGCCGGTTTCCGCCTGGGATTAAGGAGCCATCATGGCACTCGGATTTACACCTGTAGTGGAGCTATACGGAGCCAATGCCGCGTTATTCAACGAGAGGCTCTTGGAGTGGGAGCATACCGACGCAGCGGGGTTTGTATCTGATCAACTGAAGTTGACCCTCGATATCGAGGGGCTTGAAGGGCTGCCCGATCTGGGCGGCAAAATTGGCCTGCGTATTGGCTACCTGGAATCGGGCCTGGTGGATAAGGGCGTGTTCAAGATCACCCAGCGCACGCCGTCGATGTTCCCATTGCGACTGGTGCTGGTGGCCACGGCGGCACCGTTCGACGAGCACGAATTCAAACAGCGCCGCACCGCCAGCCATGGGCCGATAACCCTGGGTGCGCTGTTTCGCCAACTGACCACCCGATATGGTTTTTCACCGCGTGTGGCGCCTGAACTCGACAGTGAGCCGATCGCGCACATCGATCAGACCAATGAAAGCGACATGGCCTTTCTGACGCGCTTGGCCAAGCGCTTCGATGCGGTGGCCAAGCCTGTCGATGAGCTGTATGTACTGGGGCGCAAAGGCCAGATCAAGACGCTGTCGGGCAAGGCATTGCCGGATGTACGGTTGTCGATCACCCATGACAATCGTCCAGGTGACCGCGCGTTCATCAGCGCCAGTTTCACCGAGACCAGCCGTGCCAAATACAACGGTGCGCAAACGTCATGGTGGGACGCGGCAGCCGGAAAACAGCGTGTCGTCAAGGTGGGCATCGCACCCTTCAAAGTGGTGACACAGCGATACCAGAGCGAGGACGAAGCACGCTCGGCGGCGCAGGGAGAGATGCGGCGGGTGGGGCGCGAAGGGTTGCAGATCGATGTGGCCTGCCCGGGTAATCCTTCGCTGGCTGCTGAAGGCCTGTTGCTGCTGGATGAGTCGTGGCCGGGGTTCATGCAAGGGCGCTGGTCGATTAAAACGGTGAAATCCAAGGGCGAGCGAAAAGGTGGCTATCGGAGTACGGTCCAGGCCAGCGGTTTGTCGGTGTAGATCCTTCCTTAGAGTAAAACCCATGGTAATCACACATGCTCAGCTTCTGGGTGTAATGCCTGGAGCCCGCCTTCGCGCGGGCATTTTTTTAACCTTTCTAAATGCGGCCTTTGCGGGGCATCAGATCAATACGGCCCGTCGCGTCGCCGCCTTCCTCGCCCAAATCGGTCACGAGTCTGCCCAGTTACAGTACGTGCGCGAATTGGGTAGCGATCAATACCTGAGCAAGTACGACACCGGCAGCTTGGCCGCGCGGCTGGGCAACACCCCTGAGGCCGACGGTGATGGGCAAATGTATCGGGGCAGGGGGCTGATCCAGATCACCGGGCGCCGTAATTACATGGCGTGCAGCCAAGCTCTGTTTGGTGACGATCGTCTGCTGCGACACCCAAAATTGCTGGAGCAGCCACAGTGGGCCTGCGAATCCGCCGCCTGGTTCTGGCAAAGCAACGGCCTCAATGAGCTCGCCGACAAAGACCAGTTCACCACCATCACTCGCCGTATCAATGGTGGGCTCAACGGTCTGGACGATCGTTTGCGGTTGTGGGTGCGAGCGAAGGCGGTGCTATGCGTTTCCTAGGTGCGTTTCGCTTGGTCGGTGTGTGCCTGCTCATGGCGCTTGTTTGGCAGGTGCAGGCGTGGCGATACGGGGCGCAGTTGGAGCTGCAATCGGTCCGACATACACAGGCGCTCAGCCAACAAAGCCAGGCAATTCTTCAGCAACAACAGGCTGAACAGGCCAAACGCCTGGCCCTTGAACAGCAAATCTCTACTAGCGATCACCAACACATTCAGGAATTGAACGATGCCCTGCGTAATCAAGCGGCTCTGCGCGATCGCCTGGCCACTGCTGATGTGCGGCTGTCAGTCCTTCTCGCCACCGTCACCACTGGCTGCACAGTGCCTGCCGCCCCCAGCCCCGGCGGCGTGGTTCATGCAACCTCGCGAGCCCGACTTGACCCGGCGCATGCTCAGCGAATTATCCGCATCACCGACGACGGCGATAACGCCCTGATCGCCTTGCGTGCTTGCCAGGCCTACGTGCAGGCCGTCGCGCATTAGCGTCTTGATGCACTCTGTACCTTGCATGGTCGATGGGCTCCTGTAGGGTAGGCAAACCCCCGCCCATTCCTGGAGACGACCGTGAAGGAAATCACTCAACTGGCTGCCGAACTGGGGCGCCGTTTGCAGGTGCTCAGTGCCCACGTCACCACTGCCGAGTCCTGTACCGGCGGCGGCATCGCCGAAGCCATCACGCGGATCCCGGGCAGTTCGGCCTGGTTCGAGGCGGGCTATGTCACTTATTCCAACCGACAGAAGACCCGGCAGTTGAATGTGCCGGAAAAACTGTTCGCCAAAGTCGGGGCCGTCAGCCAGGAAGTGGTGGCGGCGATGGCCCGCGGCGCGCAGGAAAAAAGCCTGGCGCGGTTTGCCGTGGCGGTCAGCGGTGTTGCCGGCCCCGATGGCGGTTCGCCGGACAAGCCGGTGGGCACCGTTTGGCTGGCTTTTGCCGTGGGCGAAGAGGTGACGGCTGAGCTTGCGCACTTCACCGGCAACCGCGACGAGGTCCGCCGACAAACGGTAAAAGCCGCGCTGGAGGGCTTGTTGCGACGAGCTGCAGCAGAAATAGACAATCAGGGGTAGGCGATCTCGGATCTTTGTGGAACAATACTGTCTACTTATACAGGTGTTGGCCGTCAGGCCTTATTGATTACGTGAGGACTTTAATGGACGACAACAAGAAGAAAGCCTTGGCTGCGGCCCTGGGTCAGATCGAACGTCAATTCGGCAAGGGTGCCGTAATGCGTATGGGCGATCACGACCGTCAGGCGATCCCGGCTATTTCCACTGGCTCTCTGGGTCTGGACATCGCGCTCGGCATTGGCGGCCTGCCAAAAGGCCGTATCGTTGAAATCTACGGTCCTGAATCTTCCGGTAAAACCACCCTGACCCTGTCGGTGATTGCCCAGGCGCAGAAAATGGGCGCCACCTGTGCGTTCGTCGACGCCGAGCACGCCCTGGATCCTGAATACGCCGGCAAGCTGGGCGTCAACGTTGATGACCTGCTGGTTTCCCAGCCGGACACCGGCGAGCAAGCCCTGGAAATCACCGACATGCTGGTGCGCTCCAACGCCATCGACGTGATCGTGGTCGACTCCGTGGCTGCCCTGGTACCCAAGGCTGAAATCGAAGGCGAAATGGGCGACATGCACGTGGGCCTGCAAGCCCGCCTGATGTCCCAGGCGCTGCGTAAAATTACCGGTAACATCAAGAACGCCAACTGCCTGGTGATCTTCATCAACCAGATCCGTATGAAGATCGGCGTGATGTTCGGCAGCCCGGAAACCACCACCGGTGGTAACGCGCTGAAGTTCTACGCTTCGGTCCGTCTGGATATCCGCCGTACTGGCGCGGTGAAGGAAGGTGACGAGGTTGTTGGTAGCGAAACCCGCGTCAAGGTCGTGAAGAACAAAGTGGCGCCGCCATTCCGTCAGGCTGAGTTCCAGATTCTCTACGGTAAGGGTATCTACCTGAACGGCGAGATGATCGACCTGGGCGTACTGCACGGTTTCGTCGAGAAGTCCGGTGCCTGGTATGCCTACAACGGCAGCAAGATCGGTCAGGGCAAGGCCAACTCGGCCAAGTTCCTGGCGGATAACCCGGATATCGCTGCCACGCTTGAGAAGCAGATCCGCGACAAGCTGTTGACCGCAGCGCCGGACGTGAAAGCGGCTGCCAACCGCGAGCCGGTAGATGAAATGGAAGAAGCCGATACTGACGTCTGAAGCAAACGATGACTGTTGTACTGGATACACTCGTCGCCGTTCGGCGCACTGCAATGGACCTGCTCGCTCGCCGCGAGCATGGTCGAGTCGAGCTGACACGTAAGTTGCGTCAGCGCGGCGCAGAGCCTGAGATGATCGAAACAGCCCTCGACCGGTTGACGGAAGAAGGGCTGTTGTCGGAAGCCCGTTACCTCGAAAGCTTTGTGTCTTACCGCGCACGCTCCGGTTATGGACCTGCGCGGATTCGCGAAGAGTTGAGCCAGCGTGGACTGCAACGTGCCGATATTGACCTTGCGCTACGTGAGTGCGGTATCAGTTGGCAGTCGCAGTTGGAGGAAACCTGGCGTCGCAAGTTTGCTGGGCATCTTCCTATTGATGCCAAGGAGCGTGCGAAGCAAGGTCGCTTCTTGAGTTATCGCGGGTTTTCGATGGACATGATCAGCCGTTTATTGAGCGGTCGGGATATGGACGACTGAGCAAAAAACAAAAGGCCCACTATGAAAATAGTGGGCCTTTTGTTTTGCCTGCAAAAAATCACGCTGTTTCTGGTGTCATCCGTTGCTGTGCCTTGCCCTGGGCCTGTGCCCAGTTCTCCGGCAGGTTGATGTAATCCACCAACTCCCGCAATCGCCCCTGATCGCGACCGTTGAAATTGAACACCAAACGCGTCAAATGGCTGAACCTCGGTTCGTCATGGTCTTCGCCCGTATAGGCGAGTTGCTGGAACTCGCCACTGAGCCGCAGGCTGGCAAACGCTTGCTGCATATGGGCCAGGGCGCGGTCACTCAGGGGATGATTCATGCGCACCACAAACTCACGCTTAAGCCAACGGGTGGAGTGGAAGTTGGCGTAGAACTGGTTGATTTCGTCCACCGCCTCTTCGGCGCTGTAGACCAGGCGGACCAGTTTGAGGTCGGTGGGCAGGATGTAGCGATTGGCTTCCAGCTGGCTGCGGATGAAATTCAGGGCGCCTTGCCAGAATCCACCGCCCGGCGCATCCAGTAGCACTACCGGCACCAGCGGGCTCTTGCCGGTCTGGATCAGGGTCAGCACTTCCAATGCCTCGTCGAGGGTGCCGAAGCCGCCAGGGCACAACACCAGCGCGTCGGCTTCTTTGACGAAGAACAGCTTACGGGTAAAGAAGAAGTGGAATGACAGCAGGTTGTCGGTGCCATCAATGGTTGGGTTGGCATGCTGTTCAAAGGGCAGGGTGATATTGAACCCCAGGCTGTGCTCCAGGCCCGCGCCTTCGTGGGCTGCGGCCATGATCCCGCCACCGCCACCGGTGATGACCATCAGGTCGGAACGTGCCAACGCCGCACCCACCTCTCGGGCCAGCGCATACAGCGGGCTTTCCACTGGCGTACGCGCCGAGCCGAATACCGTGACTTTGCGCCGGCCCTTGAATTGTTCGAGCACCCGAAAGGCATGGTCCAGTTCGCGGATGGCACGCAGGGTGATCTTGGCGTTCCAGCGATCACGGTCGTCTTGGGCCATGCGCAGGACGGTGAGGATCATGTCTCGATAAAGAGGGATATTCGGGCTGTTGGGGGCGATCAACTGAATTTGTGCGTCGACCTGCTGAGTGAGGTCGGTCCCGTTTTCTTCAAAATGACGAAGCAGCAAATCATTCGATTCATAAGGCATTCAATTTCTCCTTCTTTACAGGGCCTGGGTAGTCGACGAGAACGTCGCCTGGGCCACGACACTGCTTGTGTCGCGGCATGCCGCAGGAGGGCAGGCCTTTTTTGTCCTGAAAATATGACAGAACAGCATTAAAAACTGTGGTGGGCGGGCATCTGGGATGAACTGATCATGGGCCGAAAAACCCTTGGCTGGCAACCGCTTATTGGGGGTTCATTACGCAGTTTAGTCGTTGGTGGCAAACGCAGAGGAAGCGTGCGCGCCGCTGGGAAGCAGCGCGGGAGGGTCAAGCAGAGGTTACTTTTTCTTTTTCGCCGGAGCCGGGCAATCGGCCTCTGCGAACTTGACGGAAGCCACCGGGCGATTGGTCTTGTTCTCGGTAATTTCGTAGCGCATCACTGCGCCCTTGGCCATCAGCTCGCGGTAGCCCGGGTTGGTGCACACACTGCGGCCCAGCTGGAAATACACAGCCTTGGGGTTGGCGCGCATCTGTTCGGCACGGTCAGGCAGCACGCTGAGGTGATCGATCAGTTGCATCCCTTCAACGGTGTAGGCGACTTCCAGGGTTTTTTCATCGATTTCCCGGGGCAGGTCCTTGTTGCTTTCGGCCGCGACGCTTTGCAGCTTCTTGTTCATTTGAGCCTCCAGCAGCGAGGCCGCGTGGGCGCCCATAGGCAAGACCAGCGCAAGGGCGACGGATGGGGCAACAAGGCGCAGCATGGAACGCAGCATGAAACTCTCCTGATTCGGTTACTGGTGCATAGACCAGCCACTGGGCTGTGCGTTCAGTGGCGCGCAATTATAGGTGAGCCCTTGCCACTACAGCCAGGCGTATCGCTGGTAAACTGCGGGACTTCTGTTTTTCACGAGTTTGTTCCGTGTCGATTTCTTCTACTGCGCCGCGTGCCCGATGAGTCACGCCGTCTCCCGTTTGCGTACCCAGCGTCTGGCGCGTGCCGTCAGGCCGTTTCTCAATCGGGGTTCCCGTGCTGAGCGCTGTCCCGGCTGTCGGGTCATTCCTGAGTACTGCCTGTGTGCCTGGCGGCCTCAGGTAAAAGCCAAGTCCGCCATGTGCCTATTGATGCATGACGTTGAACCGATGAAGCCCAGTAACACGGGCTGGCTGATCGCCGATGTCATACACGACACCACCGCATTCGCCTGGTCGCGTACCGAAGTCGACCCCGAGTTGCTCAGGTTGCTGGCCGACCCGCAGTGGCAACCCTACATCGTATTTCCCGGTGAATTCGTGGCGCCGCAACGGGTGGTCAGTGAAGTGCGCGTGGAGGAGGGCAAGCGCCCACTGTTCATCCTGCTGGACGGCACCTGGAGCGAAGCGCGCAAGATGTTTCGCAAAAGTCCCTATCTGGAACATTTGCCGGTGCTGAGCCTGGCGCCCGAGCAGTTGTCGCGTTACAAGCTACGGCGCTCCAAGCGCGATGACCATTTCTGCACGGCCGAGGTGGCGGCGCTATGCCTGGAACTGGCCGAGGACCTGGCCGCCAGCGAAGTGCTGGATGCCTACCTCGATGTGTTCAGCACCCATTACCTGGCTGCCAAGTTCCAACTGCCACTGGATGCGGCAGACACCGTGCATACCCGCCTTGCACCCTACATCCCGGCGGTATAGCCAGACGACGTTTGCATGATGGCACTGTAAGCCCGCAACCCGCTAAAATCCCCACGGGCGTAGTGCTTGACCCTCCAGGCTACGCTGGGCATGCTGTGCGCCGATTGGGCGCAACCGTGAATTATCGACGTCGTTTCATGTGTTTTTGACGTTGAGCGGGCCCTGTGGCGATCGCTGCCCGGCCGTCGCCTCGTGTATTGGTGAACCCTGAACCCATCAGGGCTCCCATAAAAAACAGGATCATTTAACCAATGGCCACATACGAAATCCTGATTGCCGATGACCACCCGCTGTTTCGCAGCGCACTGCATCAGGCCGTAACCCTGGGCCTTGGCCCCGATGTACGTTTGGTCGAAGTAGCCAGCATTGCCGAACTGGAAGCCCGCCTGACTGAAAAATCCGACTGGGACCTGGTGTTGCTCGACCTGAACATGCCGGGCGCCTACGGTTTTTCAGGGCTGGTGCTGCTGCGTGGCCAATACCCGCAGATCCCCGTGGTGATGGTGTCGGCCCAGGAAGAAGCCGACGTGGTGGTGCGCTCCAAGGAGTTTGGCGCCAGCGGTTTCATTCCCAAGTCCAGCGCGATGGAAGATATCCAGAAAGCCGTGCGCACGGTGTTGGACGGCGATGTGTCCTGGCCACCCCAGGCGTTTGAAGAAATCAATGTGTCCGACGAAGCCAAGGCTGCCCGCGATGGACTGGCCAGCTTGACGCCCCAGCAGTTCCGGGTATTGACCATGGTTTGCGAAGGTTTGTTGAACAAGCAGATTGCCTACGAGTTGAGTGTGTCGGAAGCGACCATCAAGGCCCACGTTACGGCGATTTTCCGTAAGTTGGGCGTGCGTACGCGCACTCAGGCGGCGTTGCTTTTGCAGCAACTTGAGTCAATCTCGCAACATTAAGTTACAGCCGCTTCACGCTTTTTTGACTTTGCGTGATCTAGCTTCCCCACTTCTTTGGTTCAGTTGCCTACATCTATGTCGCCTTTCAAGGGTCAAACCGGTATCAAACGTATCTTCAACGCAGGGGGCTATTCCCTGGATGGCCTGCGTGCGGCTTTCACTGGCGAGGCGGCATTCCGCCAGTTGGTGTTGCTGAACGTCATCCTGATCCCCTTGAGCTTTTTCCTGCAGGTCAGCCGGGTTGAACGGGCGCTGCTGATTGCAGTGTGTTTGTTGGCGCTGATCGTCGAATTGCTCAACTCAGCGGTAGAAGCGGCCATTGACCGTATTTCCCTGGACCGCCACCCGCTGTCAAAAAACGCCAAGGACATGGGCAGCGCCGCGCAATTCGTGGCACTGACCATGATCACCCTGGTATGGGCGGTGATCCTGATCTGAGTATCACGCGATACTCGGCAGTACGATCTCGTCGCTGCGCTGCACCCCAGCGGTGAAAGCGCGGCATAGTTCGAGAAACTCGCGCATCGCCGAGGTCTGGTACTTCTGCTTGTGCCAGATGAAGTAGAACTGCCGGGCCAGGTCCAGGTCCGGGGTTTCTACCGGCACCAGGCTGCCACGGCGGAAGGCATCACGCAGCGCCAGCCGCGAAATGCAGCCAATCCCCAAGCCTGACTCCACAGCTCGCTTGATTGCCTCGGTGTGTTCCAACTCCAGGCGGATATTCAGTGCGCTACGGTGGTGACGCATAGCCTGGTCGAAGGTCAGGCGCGTGCCCGAGCCTTGTTCTCGCAGGATCCACGCTTCGTGGGTCAACTCGTCCATGGTGGCCACGCCACGCTTGGCCAAATGATGCTGGGGCGCACAGAACACCACCAGCTCATCTTCTACCCACGTCTGCACCTCGATATCCGGGTGGCTGCAGTCGCCTTCGATTAGACCCAGGTCAATTTCGTAGTGCGCCACCTGATGCACGATATGCGCAGTGTTCTGCACATGCAGTTTCACCTGGCTCTCGGGATGCTGCTGCATAAAGCTGCCAATCAGCAGCGTCGCCAGGTAATTGCCGATGGTCAGCGTGGCGCCGACCGCCAGGGAACCGAAGCCGGACTTGCCGTTGAGCAGGTCTTCGATCTCCTTGGCTTGGTCCAGCAATGCCACGGCCTGGGGTAACAGCTGGTGACCGAGGGCGTTGAGGCTCAGGCGTTTGCCGGCGCGGTCGAATAATTGGCAGCTGGATTGACGCTCCAGCTCGGTAATCGAGGTGCTGGCGGCGGATTGAGATAAGGCCAGAAGGCCAGCAGCGCGCGAGACGCTTTCCTGCTGGGCGACGGCGACGAAAACTTGCAGTTGACGGAGAGTAAATCGCATATCGATATAACCGATAACCCTTATCTTAATAATCCAGTTAACAGATATTGTCGCCGCCATTAGAATGCTGTGCAATTGCGCATCCATACCTTTGGCGCAGACCCATTTCCAGGAGTCCCCCGTACATGAGCAACATGAACCACGAGCGTGTCCTCAGTGTTCATCACTGGAACGACACTCTGTTCAGCTTCAAGTGCACCCGCGATCCGGGCCTGCGCTTCGAGAACGGTCAGTTCGTGATGATCGGCCTGCAACAACCCAACGGCCGCCCGCTCATGCGCGCTTACTCCATTGCCAGCCCGAACTGGGAAGAGCATCTGGAGTTCTTCAGCATCAAGGTGCCCGATGGCCCGCTGACTTCCCAATTGCAGCATTTGAAGGAAGGCGACGAGATCATCATCAGCAAAAAACCGACGGGCACTCTGGTGCTTGACGATTTGAAGCCGGGCAAACACCTGTACCTGCTCAGCACCGGTACTGGCCTCGCTCCATTCATGAGCGTGATCCAGGACCCGGAGACCTATGAGCGTTTCGAAAAAGTGATCCTGTGCCACGGCGTGCGCTACGTCAACGAAGTCGCCTACCGCGAATTCATCACCGAGCACCTGCCGCAGAACGAGTTCTTCGGTGAGGCCCTGCGTGACAAGTTGATCTACTACCCGACCGTGACCCGCGAGCCGTTCGAAAACGAAGGCCGCCTGACCGACCTGATGCGCAGCGGCAAGCTGTTCAGCGACATCGGCCTGCCGCCAATCAATCCCGAGGACGACCGCGCCATGCTGTGCGGCAGCCCAAGCATGTTGGACGAGACCAGCGAAGTGTTGAACAGCTTTGGCCTCAAGGTTTCGCCACGGATGCGTGAGCCGGGTGACTACCTGATCGAGCGTGCGTTCGTCGAGAAGTGACTTCGGGTCACTTGTAGGAGCGAGCTTGCTCGCGAAGAACGCCAACGATAACGCTGGCATCTTGACTGAACGCGGTGCCTGCTCGTTTTTCGCGAGCAAGCTCGCTCCTACAGTCGAATGCGTTGCAAAGAAAAGCCCGCCTTGCCTGTGAAGGCAGCGCGGGCTTTTGCGTTTCTGCGATTTACTGCGCCGAAACCACTTCCAGCACACAAATCATCCCCGGCTCCGGGTAGTGCCAGCGCACATCCACATCCCAGAACCGCACACCGTATTCGCGTTCCGACGTCGGAATCTGATACGCCGGCCGCGGGTCCTGTGCCAGGCACTGTTCAATCAGCTCCACCAACGGTTCACCAAGGCGCTGTGCATGGCCTTGCGCCTGTTGCAGTGCAGCCTTGAGCCATTGCACGCCGATCAGCGCGGGCGCATCGCTGGCGATGTCGTTGGTGGCGGCATCCACGATATCGGCATAAGGCACATACGGCTTGATATCCAACACCGGCGTGCCATCGAGCAAATCTATGCCGGAAATCCACAGGCGCCCCGGTTCCACCTTGTCCAGCTTCACCACCGACTGGCCGATGCCATTGGGGCGATGGGTTGCGCGGGTGGCAAACACGCCCATGGACGTATTGCCGCCCAGGCGTGGCGGGCGCACTTTCAGGCGTGGCTTGTCTTCCAGGGCCTGATGAAACAGAAACAGCAGCCACACATGGCTGACCTGCTCCAGCCCCTGCACCGCCTCACCCTGGTCGAACGGCGCCACCAGCTCCAGCACGCCACGGGCAGCCGGTGCCAGTTGCGGTTGGCGCGGGATGGCGAACTTCTCCTTGAAACAGGAGCGTACGAAGCCGACGGGCGAGACCTGGTAACTCATGGCTTAGGCACGGACCCGCAAGGTCAGGCCCTTGAGGAAGTTGCGCAGCAACTGATCGCCACAGGTGCGGTAGTTGGTATGACCAAACTTGCGGAACAGCGCGCTCAGCTCTGGCTTGGACACCGGGAACTCCGCCGCCTTGAGGATTGCATGCATGTCGTCTTCCTTCAGTTCGAAGGCCACGCGCAGCTTTTTCAGGATGATGTTGTTGGTCACCGGGGTTTCGATCGGCTGCGGCGGGCGGCTTTCGTCCTTGCCGCGCTTGAAAATCACCAAGCCATCGAGGAAGTGAGCCATGACTTCATCCGGGCAGAACACGAAGCCTTCTTCCTCATCTTTCTTGAGGTAGGTCAGCAGGTCTTCCTTGGTCACGTCCATGCCGCCGAGCTTGATGATCTCGACCATCTTGTTGTCGCTGATGTCGAGCATGTAGCGCACGCTGCGCAGTACGTCGTTGTGAATCATGATGGGCAATCCTGGTATTCAACTGATGACACCGCCGGAATCAGGCGGTGTCGGGAAAAGGGAACGGCTTAAAACTTTTCTTTGCCGGACAGGTAACGCCATTGGCCGACTGGCACCTTGCCAATGGACACGCCGCCGATGCGGATGCGGCGGATGGCGATGACTTTCAGGCCAACGGCTTCGCAGAACAGCGCGATCACGCCGGGTTGCGGGTTTTTCATCGCAAAGCGCAGGCGGTTCTCGTTCTGCCAGCTGGCTTTGACGGCAGGCAGCTCTTTGCCTTTGTAGGTCAGGCCGTGGTTCAAGCGGTTAAGGCCGTGGGCAACCATGTCGCCTTCGACTTCCACCACGTATTCCTGCTCGATCTTGGCGGCATCGGCGGTCAACTTGCGCAGAATCTTCCAGTCTTGGGTGAACACTAGCAGGCCACTGGCCTTGGCTTGCAGGTCGGCGCTGGCGCTCAGGCGCAGAAAGTGCCCCTTGAGCGGGCGCTTGCCGAAGCGGTGCTCTTCAGAAAGGGTTTCGGCGCTGATCGAGGCCATGGCGGTTTCAGCATCCATGCCTGCGGGGGCGTGCATCAGGATGGTCACCGGCTCTGGCGCGGTGGCTTTAGCTTCCGGGTCCAGCTCGACCTTCTCGTCAGTGACCTTGAACTGCGGCTCGTCGATCACTTCGCCGTCCACCGAGACCCAGCCGCCTTCGATAAACAACTCAGCCTCCCGACGGGAGCAACCGACCAGTTCGATAAGGCGTTTGGAGAGGCGTATGGGGTCAGTCATGACAAGGGCCGTAACAAAAGGGGGCCACTATTGTACCTGCCTGGCGCCGGTTAATCCCGGCCCCATTTCAGCACATGGGCCATAACAATTACTTAACTGACACAACACGGGTTAAATGTGGGAGCTGGCTTGCCTGCGATGGCGGTATACCAGCACCGGATGGGTAGACTGACCCGACGCCTTCGCAGGCAAGCCAGCTCCCACAGTTCAGGCATTACGGGCCTGTTGCTGCTGGCGCAGACGCAGGTGCAACAACGGATAAGGCTGCCCAAGCCCATCATGGTCCGTTCGCCCGATCACCTCGAAGCCTTGCTTGAGGTAAAAACCCAGGGCCTGGGGGTTCTGTTCGTTGACGTCCAGTTCATCGGCGTTCATGTGTTCGATCGCGTAGCCCAGCAATTGCCGGCCCAGCCCCTGGCCACGGTAGCGCGGGTCGATAAACAGCATTTCCACCTTGCCCGCCGACACCCCGGCGAAGCCGGTAATGTGCTGGCGCACGTCCTTGGTGCAGATCAGCATGACCGCATCGAGATAGCGGCTCAGCACCAGGTTTTTCAACATGTCGATATAGCTGTCCGGGAGGAAGTCGTGGGTGGCGCGTACCGAGTCCTCCCAGATCTGCACCAGGCGTGCGTAGTCGCTGGTTTTAGGTGTGTGAATCACCGAATGCTGACGCATGCCCGCTGTCCCTTGCTGTATTCGGGGTTGATGGACAATACGATAGACCTAAAAAAGCCCCGCATCTTCTCAGAGGCGAGGCTTTTTTATCACCGTGCGATCAGTCGCGCTTTTCAGCCCACAAGTCGTACTCGTCGGCGTCGGTCACGGTGCACCAGACTTTGTCACCCGGCTTCAGGCCGCTGGCATCGTCGATAAATACGTTACCGTCGATTTCTGGGGCGTCGAAGAAGCAACGACCTACCGCGCCTTGCTCGTCGACTTCATCGATCAGCACTTCGATTTCCTTGCCGATGCGCAGTTGCAGGCGTGCCGAGCTGATGGCCTGCTGGTGCGCCATGAAGCGCTCCCAACGGTCTTGCTTGACGTCGTCCGGTACCACGGCCAAGTCCAGCAGGTTGGCCGGTGCACCTTCCACCGGCGAGTACTGGAAGCAACCGACGCGGTCTAGCTGCGCTTCGGTCAGCCAGTCCAACAGGTACTGGAAGTCTTCCTCTGTCTCGCCGGGGAAACCGACGATGAAGGTGGAGCGGATGATCAGCTCCGGGCAGATTTCGCGCCAGTTCTTGATGCGTGCCAGGGTCTTGTCTTCGAACGCCGGGCGTTTCATCGCCTTGAGCACTTTCGGGCTGGCGTGCTGGAACGGGATGTCCAGGTACGGCAGGATCTTGCCGGCGGCCATCAACGGGATCAATTCGTCCACGTGCGGGTACGGGTAAACATAGTGCAGGCGCACCCACACGCCCAGGCTGCTGAGGGCTTCGCACAGCTCGGTCATGCGGGTTTTCACCGGCGCGCCGTTCCAGAAACCGGTGCGGTATTTCACATCGACGCCGTAGGCGCTGGTGTCCTGGGAGATCACCAGCAGCTCCTTGACGCCGGACTTGACCAGGCGCTGGGCCTCGTCGAGCACATCACCCACCGGGCGGCTTACCAGTTTGCCGCGCATCGACGGGATGATGCAGAAGCTGCAGCTGTGGTTGCAGCCTTCAGAAATCTTCAGGTACGCGTAGTGACGCGGGGTCAGCTTGATGCCCTGGGGCGGCACCAGGTCGATCAGCGGGTTGTGGTCCTGACGTGGCGGCACCACTTCGTGCACGGCGTTGACCACCTGCTCGTACTGCTGCGGGCCGGTCACGGCCAGCACGCTCGGGTGCACGTTGCGGATATTGCCTTCTTCCACCCCCATGCAACCGGTCACGATGACCTTGCCGTTTTCCTTGATGGCTTCGCCGATCACTTCCAGCGATTCGGCCTTGGCCGAGTCGATGAAGCCGCAGGTGTTGACCACCACCACATCGGCGTCCTGGTAAGTGGACACGACGTCGTAGCCTTCCATACGCAATTGCGTGAGGATGCGCTCGGAGTCGACAAGCGCCTTCGGGCAACCCAGGGAAACAAAGCCAACCTTGGGGTTGGCTTTTGCGATGGTGGTGGACATGTCTAACCTCGGTATTGAATGACGCTGCCGGTCGTGCACGACAAGGCAACGGATGGGCGCTTGGTGCGCCTCTGATCAAAAAGTGCGCAATTCTATCGACGGGCAGCGCACTTGACCAGCTTTATGCAGGGAAATGCGACGAGTGCTGCGCCGGGTAATCCCCATAGCTACTGGCGCGCGCTTAAGCCTGGACGTCTTGTTCTGTTCGGTGCGATACCACTTTAGACATGCCCACACCTAACGCCTGGAGGACTTTGAGCAAAGTAGAGAGCTTAGGATCGCCGCCGACGCCGATGGACCTGTAAAGGTTTGCTCGATTGAGTCCTGTGTTCTGCGACAAGCTGAGCATCCCACCACGGGCTTCCGCCACTCGACGGACAGCAACAAGGAAAGCGTCCTCGCCACCGGCTTCATCTATTTCCTCAAGCGCGACAGACAAATATTCGAGGGCAAATGCCTCGTCGTTGCGAAGCATTTCCAGAACGCTATCTTCGTGCGGGCGGGTACGAATGGTCATTTTTGCTGCACCTTGTAAGATTTCCAGAGAGCCTTGGCCTGATCGATATCGTTCTGCTGTCTGGCCTTCGAACCACCGCCCAATAGAAAAATGATTTTTCGATCCTGGACTGCGTAATACACGCGAAACCCCGGGCCGAAGTCGAGCTTCATCTCAAAGACCCCATCACCCACTGGCTCGGTAACGCCAAAGTGACCAAGGGACGCCCCATCCACTCTGGTGGTGATTCTTGCTTTCGAACGCGTGTCCTGCACTGTATCCAGCCAAGCCTGGTAGATATCCACGCCGTTGATTGACAGTACGTGTTTCACTTCGTACATGAGGAGTGTACCTTAAAAGAGACAGTCCGATAGTTGAGTTTTTATATCGACTGCGCGCCATGCGAATGCACGAATGACTGATCAGGTAATCCGGCCAAGGCGCTCCTGCTCACACCACCCACGCAGCACGACTGAGCCGGGCCAGGAATATACGGTTGGCCGTAAATGTGATCAATGCAGGCAAAAAGGCGCCAAAGTGCTGCTGTGCCCGCTATGACTGATTGCCTAAAACGACACCCCGTTCACTTGAACGGGGAAATACGACGAGTGCTGCGCTATGCTTCGCGCCGTTGCGCACGGGTAAAGCCCTTGGGTCAATAAAACGTCTGTTACGAGAAGTAAAACAGCGCATGCTAGGGTCAGCTTAGAAGCGCTGTTTATAAAAGACCTCAGGTCAAAGGGCAGGAGTGGTTGATGGGTCAGGCAAGTAGTCAGGCAGCAGGTGCCGAGCATTCAAAAGCCAAGCCGATTGGCATGCTGGTGGCGGCGGTCGGGGTGGTTTATGGTGATATCGGGACCAGCCCGCTCTACACCCTTAAAGAGGTGTTCAACGGCGGTTATGGGGTGCAGGTCAACCATGACGGTGTCTTGGGGATCCTGGCGCTGATCTTCTGGTCGCTGATCTGGGTGGTGTCGATCAAGTACGTATTGTTCGTGCTGCGTGCCGACAACCAGGGCGAGGGCGGCATCATGGCCCTCACCGCGTTGGCCCGGCGAGCTGCCGGGAAGCACACGAAATTGCGCAGTTTCCTGGTGGTGTGTGGCCTGTGTGGCGCGGCGTTGTTCTACGGCGACAGTATGATCACCCCGGCAATTTCGGTGTTGTCGGCCATCGAAGGCTTGGAACTGGCGTTCGACGGCCTGGAAAAATGGGTAGTGCCCATTGCCCTGGTGGTGCTGGTGGCGCTGTTCCTGATCCAGAAACACGGCACCGACCGCATCGGCAAGCTGTTTGGCCCTGTGATGGTTACCTGGTTCCTGGTATTGGGCGGCCTGGGGGTGTACGGCATCCTGCAGCAGCCCGAAGTGCTCAATGCGCTGAATCCGGCATGGGGCGTGCGCTTCTTCATGGTTCACCCCGGTATTGGCGTGGCGATCCTCGGCGCGGTGGTGCTGGCATTGACCGGCGCTGAAGCGTTGTACGCCGACATGGGCCACTTCGGCCGCAAACCCATCGCCCGCGCCTGGTTCCTGCTGGTGCTGCCGGCGCTGGTGCTGAACTATTTTGGCCAGGGCGCGATGCTGCTGGGCGATCCGGAAGCGGCGCGCAACCCGTTCTACCTGCTGGCGCCGAGCTGGGCACTGGTCCCGTTGGTGGGCTTGTCCACCATGGCCACGGTGATTGCTTCCCAGGCGGTGATTTCCGGCGCGTTCTCGTTGACCCGCCAGGCAATCCAGCTGGGTTACATCCCGCGCATGCATATCCAGCACACCTCCAGTGCCGAACAGGGCCAGATCTACATCGGTGCAGTGAACTGGTCGTTGATGGTCGGCGTGATCCTGCTGGTGCTGGGTTTCGAATCCTCCGGCGCTCTGGCCTCGGCCTACGGTGTGGCGGTGACCGGCACCATGCTGATGACCACCATCCTGGTATCAGCGGTGATGCTGCTGCTGTGGAAATGGCCACCGGTGCTGGCCGTGCCGCTGTTGCTCTGCTGCCTGTTGGTGGATGGCCTGTTCTTCGCCGCCAACGCGCCGAAGATCCTCCAGGGCGGCGCCTTCCCGGTACTGGCGGGGATCGTGCTGTTCGTGCTGATGACCACCTGGAAGCGCGGCAAGCAATTGCTGGTCGGCCGTCTCGACGAGGGTGGCCTGCCGTTGCCGATCTTTATCAGCAGTATCCGCGTACAGCCGCCCCATCGCGTTCAGGGCACGGCGGTGTTCCTCACCGCGCGGCCCGACGCCGTGCCCCATGCGCTGTTGCACAACCTGCTGCATAACCAGGTGCTGCATGAGCAGGTGGTGCTGTTGACCGTGGTCTACGAAGACATTCCACGGGTGCCTGCGGCGCGACGCTTCGAGGTGGATGCCTATGGCGAAGGCTTCTTCCGGGTGATCCTGCACTTCGGGTTCACCGATGAACCGGACGTGCCTGAAGCGCTGAAACTGTGCCATCTGGATGACCTGGACTTCAGCCCGATGCGCACCACCTACTTCCTCAGCCGTGAAACGGTAATTGCCTCGCGCATCAAAGGCATGGCCCGTTGGCGTGAAGTGTTGTTTGCCTTCATGTTGAAAAACGCCAACGGCAACCTGCGGTTCTTCAAACTGCCGGTCAACCGTGTGATCGAGCTGGGCACCCAGGTCGAGATGTAAGGCGCTGCCTACCGGGAGTCGGCAATCGGCTCCCGCTTTCCTTTCTGAACCCTGTGCAAACGATGGTTGTCGACTAGGCTCTATGCACTGTTGAACAGTGCCCACAGAACCCAGAAGAGGTGCGCCATGAGTCAGCTGCTCGAACCTTATACCCTGCGCCAATTGACCCTGCTAAACCGCATCGCGGTTTCACCCATGTGCCAATACTCCAGCGACGATGGCCTGGCCAATGACTGGCACCTGGTGCACCTCGGCAGCCGGGCCGTAGGTGGCGCCGGGCTGATTTTTACCGAGGCCACGGCGGTGACCGCCGATGGCCGTATCACCGCCCAGGACCTGGGCCTGTGGAACGACACCCAGATCGAACCATTGCGGCGCATCACCCGTTTTATCGCGGCCCAGGGCGCGGTGGCGGGTATTCAATTGGCCCACGCCGGGCGCAAGGCCAGCACCCACCGGCCATGGATCGGCAAACACGGCAGCGTCAAGCCGGAGGAGGGCGGCTGGGTGCCGGTGGGGCCCTCGCCGATTGCCTTTGACCCCAATCACACCCAGCCCAAGCCACTGGACGAAGCACAGATCCAGCAAGTAATCGCCGACTTTGTCGCCGCCGCCAGGCGCGCCTTGACCGCAGGCTTTGAGGTGGTGGAAATCCATGCCGCCCACGGGTACCTGCTGCACCAGTTTCTCTCGCCGATCAGCAACCAGCGTCAGGACCACTACGGCGGCTCCTTCGAAAACCGCATTCGCCTGGTGCTGGAAGTCACCAAGGCCGTGCGCGCCGTGTGGCCTGAGGAGTTGCCGCTGTTTGTACGCGTGTCGGCCACCGATTGGGTGGAAGACGGCTGGAACCCGGATGAGACCGTGGAATTGGCGCGCCGCCTGAAAGACCTCGGGGTGGATCTGATCGACGTGTCGTCCGGTGGTACCGCCGCCAATGCCGAGATTCCCACCGGCCCCGGCTACCAGACGCGCTTCGCCGAGCGCGTGCGAAAGGAATCGGGCATCGCCACCGGCACGGTCGGCATGATTACCGAACCGGCCCAGGCCGAGCACATCCTGCGTACCTGCCAGGCTGACATTATTTTTCTGGCCCGTGAACTGCTGCGCGACCCGTACTGGCCGTTGCATGCCGACGATGACCTGGGCGGACGCAAAGCCATCTGGCCGGCGCAGTACCAGCGGGCAACCCATCGGGACCAGCCGATCCATGAGTCGGATCTGCGGGATTGACCCTACTTACCTCTGTGCCAAACCCACCCTGATACGGTGGGTTTTTTCTTGCTCGCGTTTATAGGAAGGCTGATCCTTGGCGGTTGTTAAGCAGGAGAAGCTTATGCTGGTGGAACGCGCGTTAACCGAAGACGATATCCCTTTGCTGGCAACCATCGATCGTACGGAGCTGATCCCGGCGTGCTATCGCATGGACTGCGGCGAACTGGTGTTGTATGCCACACATCATGACATGCACGGCTGGCCCGAAGGCGAGGCTGAACAGGATGCGGTGGCGCTGCGTGCCTGCCTCCAGCGCGGCGGGTGGTTATGGGGCGTATTCGACGGCCAGGTGCTGGTTGCCGCAGTGGTGGTGGACAATCGGCCGTTCCATCACCAGGGCCTGCTGATGCGGCAGCTGAAATTCCTGCATGTCAGCCACAGTGCCCGCGGTTCTGGCCTGGGCGGGCGGTTGTTGGCGCTGGCTTGCGAGCACGGCCGGCAAGTGGGGGCCCAAGCGCTCTATATCTCGGCGACGGAGTCGCGTAACACTGTGGACTTTTACCTGCGCCATGGTTGCCGTCTGTTGCAGCAACCCCACGCTGAGCTTTATGCGCAAGAACCGCTAGACATTCACCTGTATCGACCCCTGCGTGAGTAATGGCTGTAGGTTTTTATTACCGCCGTTATTTTTTAAGTTAATACTCTAAAAAAATCCCACGAATGATGAGATAGTTTCTACGCTAAGGGTAAGCCCGACTCCTGGCCCAGGGAGACAGGCGGTTGGTCCGCGAAGCCGTTGCGCTTCCCGGGAGTTTGGAAATGGGCACCAGGAGTGTTTGACTGATATCAGGAGTAGCGGTCCATGGCCAAGTCCTATGGCGTAGCGGGTGCGGTGGCGTCTTTTCTGAGCCGTCGGATGTCCTTGCGGGGTCGAAGGTTGAGTTCAGATGAGATGGAGTTGCTGGTGCAATACCGGGCGCTGACCGAGAGCGATCAGGTGGCGATGCGGTATCTGATTGGTGCGATGAAAAGCGTGTCGCGGTTCTAAGCCACCTGTGATCATTCCCACGCTGCGGCGTGGGAATGATCAGGCGGTTAGTTTCAGGTGTACTTGCGCTGCTCCGGTGCTGGCGGGAAGTACTGATACAGCCAGGTTTCACTCAGGGTGCGGTCCTGGGTTCGTATAAACAGGCGCAATTCGACGGGTTCCACGCTGTCGCTGGTGGGGTACCAGTCGAACAGGATGCGATAGCCCTTGATGTTATCCAGCACCAGCACGCTGAAATCCTTCACCTCACCATGGGAACAAGTCACCACCGGCTCGATGCCGGTGCCCGCTGGCAGGCGATCCAGGCCACCGCCCTTGAAGTCTACGGCGAAACGCCGCGCCCATACCTTCGGATAATGCTCGCCGGGTGCCCAGCCTTCGGTAAAGCCGCCCATGCCCGAACGGGTCGCGTCGACCTGTGCCAGCGGCGTGCTCACCGGCGGCAGTGCGCTCCAGTACAGCTTGTAGCCGTAGTTGAGCGAATCACCCGCGGCCACGGGCTTTTTCGGGGTCCAGAAGGCCACGATATTGTCCAGGGTTTCGCCAGTGGTGGGGATTTCCAGCAAGTCGATGGAGCCTTCGCCCCAGGCCGTGGTCGGTTCAACCCACAGGCTTGGGCGTTTGCTGTACCAGTCGACGGTGTCCTGGTAGCTGGCGAACTCATGGTCGGTCTGCACCAGGCCGAAGCCTTTGGGGTTGGTGTCGGCGAACGCGTTGAATTGCAGCTTGGCCGGGTTGTTCAGGGGCCGGCAGATCCACTCGCCGTTGCCGCGCCACATGGCCAGGCGGTCCGAGTCGTGGATTTGCGGGTGGATGGTGTCGCACATGCGGCGCTCATGGGTGCCGCAGCTGAACATACTGGTCATGGGCGCGATGCCCAGTTGCTCGATGGCGGTGCGCGCATTGATGTGCGCGTCGATCGCCATCACCACTTGGTTGGCCTGGCAGTCGATATCGAAGCGGTAGGCGCCGGTGGCGCTTGGCGAGTCGAGCAGGGCGTAGACCACAAAGCGCGTGGCGTTCTTGTCCGGAGTTTCGAACCAGAACTGCGTGAAATCGGGGAATTCCTCGCGTTTTTTCGCGTAGGTATCAATCGCCAGGCCACGCGCCGAGAGGCCGTACTGGCCGGTGGAATCCACCGCACGGAAGTAGCTGGCGCCGAGAAACGACAGCACGTCATGGCGGTCCAACTCCGGCGCCTTGAACAGCTTGAAGCCGGAGAAACCCAGGTCCCCGGTCAGTTGCTGGGTGTCCACCGTGGTTTTTTCATAGTTGAACAGTGAAGGGCGAAAATGCACTTCGCGGGCTTCACGGGTCTTTGGGTCGACGCTGTGCATACGCACCGGCGTCTTGAAGCCCATGCCGACGTGGAAGAACTGCACGTCCAGTTGGCCGTTCAACTCCTTCCACAGCGAATGGTTACGGTCATAGCCGATGGCGTTGAAATTCTGCGGGGTCATGGTGGCCAGGGTCGGCGGCAGCACCTGCTTAGTGTCCTGGTAGCCACGGGTGGCCAATTGCTTGGCCTGGGCCTTGAGCGATTCGAAATCGAACGCCACGGCCTTGCCATCGGCAGCCCGATTCCCGGCCCAGGCCTGCGCGGCCAGCAGGCCACTGGCCGACAAACCGGTGTAAGCCGCAATGGCCATGGATGCTTTGAGCAAATTCCTGCGGTGCATAGAGACAACCTATCGTGAGCAAATCCCGCGCCGTTCCTGGCACGTATCGGATCAGAAATAACGGTTCGGACATGCCTTCGGCCAAACGCAACGGACAATAAACAGACGCCGGATAGCTTAAGCGGTTCGATGAACAAGGCAAATTGATTGATGGCGGGATGATGGCGTTGCATGTGCAACAAGACATTTCCAGCATCGCAGGAGGACGTTACATCTGGAAGCACTCTAGATCGCGGCTTTTTGGCACTTAGTTTTACGCTGGAGGCCTATTGGTCCTACGAACCCAAGTGTCTGGAGGCTACGAATGAATACCCGTGGATTGCTCGATCAGTTGCTCAAGTCTGGCCAGGACATGTTGCAAAACAAGGCCGGCGGCCAACGCAAATCCAATGACAAGGGCGCCCTCGGCGGCTTGCTCAGCGGTGGCGGGCTCGGCAGCATGCTCGGCGGTGCCGGCGGCGGCGCCCTGGCGGCGGGGGCCATGGGCTTGCTGCTGGGCAATAAGAAAGCCCGCAAATTCGGCGGCAAGGCGCTCACCTACGGCGGCTTGGCCGCACTGGGTGTGATTGCCTACAAGGCTTACGGCAACTGGCAAGCCCAGCAGGCCAGCGCGCCCCAAGGCGAGCCGCAAACCATCGACCGCCTGCCGGCTGACCAGGTGGAGCAACACAGCCAGGGCATTCTCAAGGCACTGGTGGCCGCGGCCAAGGCTGATGGGCATGTGGATGAGCGCGAGCGCGCCTTGATCGAAGGCGAATTTACCAAGCTGGACAACGACCACGAGCTGCAACACTGGCTGCACGCCGAACTCAACAAGCCCCTGGACCCAACCGACGTTGCCCGCGCCGCCAGCACCCCGGAAATGGCCGCCGAAATGTACATCGCCAGCGTGATGCTGGTGGACGAAGAAAACTTCATGGAAAAAGCCTACCTGGACGAACTGGCACGCCAACTGAAACTTGAACCAGGCTTGAAGCTTGAGCTGGAAAAACAAGTACGGCTAAACGCATAAATAGGGCCACACGCCAGTCAAACCTGTGGGAGCGGGCTTGCCCGCGAATGCGGTGGGCCAGTCACTCTATTTCTGACTGACTGACTGACTCACGCCATCGCGGCATAGGCACCAACACCGTAACCACGATGCGAAGCGAGCCGCTCTTGATCTTGCTTTTGATCTGCTTGTGATCTTGATCTCAGGCGCCCCGTTAAACCACGCTGGCCGGAATTCGACAGGGATTTGGGGGGTAAACCGGCAGGGATGCCGGTTTAGCCGCCCCGCGCCATGGATGGCGCGTGGCGGCGGCCCCCCAAATCACTGGCGGATTACGGGCACACCGAGCCTGGGCGAGGTGCCGAGTGGTGGGGCAAGAGCGTTTTGCTTACTTTTGCGCTTTTCAAAAGTGAGCCGCCGTCAGGGCGGAACCCTAAGCGGCCATTGCCGCAGGAATGGATATGTACACAATCCAGCTGTGTTGACTGTCAGGCCGCCATCGCAGGCAAGTCAGCTCCCACATTCAGATCGTGGGGGGGCAGGTGGGTAGGCGTCGGCTGTCAGGCCGTCACGGGAGCAAGCTCCCTCGCCACAGGTCCAGCGCCGTACCAAAATTGTGTAGATAGCTGTGGCCAACGCGAGCACATCTGCATTCTGTGCACTGCACATCAAAAGCCTTGATAAAAGCGCGCAGCCGCTCAGCTATACTCCCCTCCATTTGAATGGCCCTGCGAGGAATTACTGTGAAGAACTGGACCCTGCGCCAAAGGATTTTGGCGAGCTTTGCGGTAATTATCGCGATCATGCTGCTGATGGTCGTGGTCTCGTATTCGCGCCTGCTGAAAATCGAAATCAGCGAAAACTCAGTGCGGGACGATGCGGTGCCCGGGGTGTTTTTCAGCTCCATGATTCGTAGCGCCTGGGTCGACAGCTACCTGCAGACCCAGGAGTTGGTCGGGATCCACGAGAACCAGGGCATTTCCGAAACCGACAAACAGGACTACAAGTCTTTCGAGGCTCGGCTTGAGCAACATATGGCCAGCTACGCAGGGACGATCAATATCACCCAGGATCGCACCGAATTCGATGCCTTCGAAAAACTGCACCAGAGCTACAACCAGATTCTCGCCCAGGTCTTGGCGGCCCATCAGAGCAATAACGCCGCCGAAGCACTGAGGTTGTTCAACGAGCAACTGACCCCCGCCTGGACCGCAGGCCGCATGAAGCTCAATGACATTATCAACGAAAACAAGCAGGTCGCCGACAACGCCACCGCCGCCATCGATGATGCGGTAGCGGCCGCGAAGATCAGCATGGGCGTCTCGCTGTTGCTGGCGATTCTCGCCGCCGCGCTGTGTGGCCTGTTGCTGATGCGCGCGATCATGGCGCCGATGCAGCGCATCGTTCAAATCCTCGAAGTCATGCGCACCGGCGACCTGAGCAAGCGCCTGAATCTGGAGCGCAAGGATGAATTCAACGCGGTTGAAACCGGCTTCAACGACATGATGACCGAGCTGACTGCTCTGGTGTCCCAGGCGCAGCGTTCATCGGTACAGGTCACTACCTCGGTCACCGAAATTGCCGCGACCTCCAAGCAGCAACAGGCGACCGCTACCGAAACAGCGGCCACGACCACAGAAATCGGCGCCACTTCCCGCGAAATTGCCGCCACGTCCAAGGACTTGGTCCGCACCATGACCGAGGTGTCTACCGCCGCCGACCAGGCCTCGGTGGCTGCCGGTTCTGGCCAGCAGGGCCTGGCCCGCATGGAAGAAACCATGCACTCGGTGATGGGCGCCGCCGACCTGGTCAACGCCAAGCTGGCGATCCTCAATGAGAAGGCCGGCAACATCAACCAGGTGGTAGTCACCATCGTCAAGGTGGCCGACCAGACCAACCTGTTGTCCCTCAATGCTGCGATCGAGGCTGAGAAAGCCGGTGAGTACGGGCGCGGCTTTGCCGTGGTTGCCACCGAAGTGCGCCGCCTGGCCGACCAGACCGCTGTGGCGACCTACGACATTGAGCAGATGGTGCGTGAGATCCAGTCGGCGGTGTCGGCAGGGGTGATGGGCATGGACAAATTCTCCGAGGAGGTGCGCCGCGGCATGTCTGAGGTGCAGCAAGTGGGCGAGCAACTGTCGCAGATCATCCATCAGGTACAGGCCCTGGCGCCGCGGGTGCTGATGGTCAACGAAGGCATGCAGGCCCAGGCCACCGGTGCCGAGCAGATCAACCACGCGCTGGTGCAATTGGGCGATGCCAGCAGCCAGACCGTCGAATCCCTGCGCCAGGCCAGCTTTGCCATTGATGAACTGAGCCAGGTTGCGGTCGGTCTGCGCAGCGGCGTCTCGCGTTTCAAAGTCTGATGAGCGAACTCGCGGCTAAACGCGGTGCCGTCCCGGCAGCGAAAAAGGCGTTGTTTCTGGTGTTTCGCATCGGCAACGAACGCTTTGCCCTCAAGGCTACGGAAGTGGCCGAGGTGCTGCCGCGCCTGGCGCTCAAACCTATCGCCCAAGCGCCCTTGTGGGTGGCGGGTATCTTCGCCCATCGTGGGGTGCTGGTGCCGGTCATCGACTTGAGCGCCCTGACGTTCGGCACTTCGGCCCAGGCGCGTACCAGCACGCGCCTGGTGCTGGTCAATTACCAGCCGCAGCCCTGGAGTGAGGCGCGTTGGCTGGGGCTGATTTTGGAACAGGCCACCGACACCCTGCGTTGCGACCCCGCCGAATTCCAGCCCTATGGCCTGGACAACCGGCAGGCGCCGTACCTGGGGCCGGTGCGTGAAGATGCCCAGGGCTTGATGCAGTGGATTGGCGTTGCGGATCTGTTGACCGCGCCAGTGCGCGCCTTGCTGTTTTCCGCCGAGTTGAGCCTATGAGCAATGACCCGCGGTTTTTCGCGTTTTTGAAAGAACGCATCGGCCTGGACGTCGCTTCGGTGGGCGAGGCGATTATCGAACGCGCGGTGCGCCAGCGCTGCCAGTCGTCCCAGTCGCAGTCGGCGGAGGCTTACTGGCAACACCTGCAAACCTCCCATGACGAGCAGCAGGCGCTGATCGAAGCGGTGATCGTCCCCGAGACCTGGTTTTTCCGCTATCCCGAATCCTTTGCAACCCTGGCTCGCCTGGCCCAGGCACGCTTGGCCGAGATCAACCAGATGCGCGCCCTGCGTATTCTCAGCCTGCCGTGTTCGACCGGCGAAGAACCCTATTCGATTGCCATGGCCTTGCTCGATGCGGGGTTGGCGCCCCACCAGTTCAAAGTGCAGGGCATGGATGTCAGCCCGCTGTCGGTGGAGCGCGCGCGGCGGGGCGTGTACGGCAAGAACTCGTTTCGCGGCGCCGACCTTGAGTTTCGTGACCGTCACTTCACTGAAGACGCAGGTAATTACCGCATCGCCGACCGGGTGCGCGAACAAGTGCGCCTGCAAGTCGGCAACTTGCTGGACCCGGCACTGCTGGCGAATGAGCCAACCTACGATTTTGTGTTCTGCCGCAACTTGCTGATCTACTTCGACCAGCCGACCCAGAAACAGGTCTTTGATGTGCTCAAGGCATTGACTCACGTAGACGGTGTGCTGTTTATCGGCCCGGCCGAGGGCAGCCTGCTGGGGCGTCACGGCATGCGCTCCATCGGTGTGCCGCAGTCCTTTGCCTTCAGTCGGCATGTAGAACCGGCCCCGCCGGTTGCACCTGTGGTCAAACCGACGCCCGCGCCGCTACCGCAGCGCAGGGCGGTGCCGATACCGCTCAAGCCGCGGCCGTTCAGCACCGTCAGCCCCAACGTGCCACCGGTCAAAGTGGTGACTACCGATGCCGGGGATTTGCTCAGCCAGATCGCAACCCTGGCCAACGAGGGCAAAAGTGCCGAGGCCCGAGCGGCCTGCGAACGGTATTTGAGCAGTCACCCGCCGGCCGCCCAGGTGTTTTACTGGTTGGGGCTGCTCAGCGATGTGGCTGGCAGTGCCCTGGAGGCCCAAGGGTATTACCGAAAAGCCCTGTATCTGGAACCGCAGCATCCCCAGGCCCTGATGCACCTGGCTGCGTTGCTCGAGTCCCAGGGTGACAGTGCTGGCGCGCGTCGTCTTCAGGCACGCGCCGCCCGTAGCGAGCGAGCTGACAGTGAGTCCAAACGATGAGTAGCCCTGACGCGCTCGACACCGCAGGCCTGGACCTGACGCTGACCGATACCCAAGCCATTGACGACTGTTGGAACCGCATCGGTATTCATGGCGACAAGTCCTGCCCGTTGTTGGCCGAGCATATCCACTGCCGCAATTGCTCGGTGTATTCCGCCGCCGCCACACGCCTGCTCGACCGCTACGCACTGCAACAGGACGACCATCACGCGCAGGTAACTGCCGAAGCGGATAACGAGGTGGTCACCCGTTCGCTGTTGATGTTCCGCCTCGGCGAAGAATGGCTCGGTATCGCCACCCGTTGCCTGGTGGAAGTGGCGCCGTTGCAGCCGATCCACTCGCTGCCGCACCAGCGTTCCCGAGCGCTGCTGGGCGTGGCCAACGTACGCGGGGCGCTGGTGGCGTGCCTGTCACTGGTGGAACTGTTGGGCCTGGACAGCACCAGTGCCGGCTCCAGCGGCGGGCGGATCATGCCGCGCATGCTGATCATCGCTGCCCAGGACGGCCCGGTCGTGGTGCCGGTGGATGAAGTAGACGGTATCCATGCCATCGATGAGCGCACCTTGAAGGCCGCATCGGTGTCCGGCACCCAGGCCAGCGCACGCTACACCCAAGGCGTGTTGCAGTGGAAAGGCCGCAGCCTGCGTTGGCTGGACGAAGCGCAATTGTTGTCCGCCGTGACCCGGAGCCTCGCATGACCCCCGACCAGATGCGCGATGCCTCGCTGTTGGAACTGTTCAGCCTGGAGGCTGATGCGCAGACCCAAGTGTTGAGCGCGGGCCTGCTGGCGCTGGAACGCAACCCGACCCAGGCCGACCAGCTCGAAGCCTGCATGCGCGCCGCGCATTCACTTAAAGGGGCGGCGCGGATTGTCGGTGTGGATGCCGGCGTCAGCGTGGCCCACGTCATGGAAGATTGCCTGGTCAGCGCCCAGGAAGGCCGTCTGTATCTGCAACCTGAACATATCGACGCATTACTGCAAGGCACTGATCTGCTGATGCGTATCGCCACCCCGGGCAACGATGTGGGGCCGGCGGATATCGAGGCGTACGTAGCGCTGATGGAGCGCTTGCTCGATCCCTCGCAGCCGATTGCGACGCCCGCGCCAAAACCCGAGCCCATCCCCGCGCCGCGGGTTGACGCGCTGCTGCTGGAGCCCGAGCTGGAGCCTGCGCCACCGCTCGGCAGTGACGCGCCGCGCCAGAACAAGCGCATGACCGAAGGCGGCGAGCGTGTGCTGCGGGTGACGGCTGAGCGCTTGAACAGTCTGTTGGACTTGTCCAGCAAATCCCTGGTGGAAACCCAGCGGCTCAAGCCGTACCTGGCCAGCCTGCAACGCCTCAAGCGCATTCAAAGTAACAGCTTGCGTGCGCTGGATGCCCTGGACGGCCAGCTCAAGTCGCTGGATCTGAACCTGGAAGCCCAGGAGGCCCTGGCCGATACCCGTCGCCTGCTGAGTGAAGCCCAGGCCCTGCTGGCGGAAAAAAACGCCGAGCTGGATGAGTTCGGCTGGCAGGCCGGCCAGCGCGCCCAGGTGCTCTACGACACCGCATTGGCCTGCCGCATGCGGCCGTTTGCCGATGTGCTGGCCGGGCAGGTGCGCATGGTGCGTGACTTAGGTCGCAGCCTGGGCAAGCAAGTGCGCCTGGAGATTGAGGGCGAAAAGACCCAGGTCGACCGGGACGTGCTGGAAAAACTCGAAGCGCCGCTCACCCATCTATTACGCAATGCGGTCGATCACGGCATCGAACCCCCTGAGCAACGCGTGCTGGCGGGCAAGCCGGCGGAAGGCTTGATTCGCCTGCGTGCGTCCCATCAGGCCGGGTTGTTGGTGCTGGAATTGAGCGATGACGGCAACGGTGTCGACCTCGAGCGCCTGCGCGGCACCATCGTCGACCGCCATCTGTCGCCGGTTGAAACGGCCCTGCGTCTGAGTGAAGAGGAACTGCTCACGTTCCTCTTCTTGCCAGGGTTCAGCCTGCGCGACAAAGTCACCGAAGTGTCCGGGCGCGGGGTCGGCCTGGACGCGGTGCAACATATGGTTCGTCAACTGCGCGGCGCGGTGGTGCTGGAGCAGACGGCGGGGCAGGGCAGCCGCTTCCATCTTGAGGTGCCGTTGACCCTGTCGGTGGTGCGCAGCCTGGTGGTGGAAGTCGGCGAAGAAGCCTATGCCTTTCCCCTGGCGCATATCGAACGCATGTGCGACCTGGCGCCCGACGACATCGTGCAGTTGGAAGGCCGCCAGCACTTCTGGCATGAGGGCCGGCACGTCGGCCTGGTTGCCGCCAGCCAGTTGCTGCAGCGCCCGCCGGGGCAGAGCCCGTCAGATACCTTGAAGGTGGTGGTGATCCGCGAGCGCGATGCCGTGTACGGGATTGCCGTGGAGCGTTTTATCGGCGAGCGCACCCTGGTGGTGTTGCCGCTGGATGATCGCCTGGGCAAAGTCCAGGACATTTCTGCCGGGGCCTTGCTCGATGACGGCTCGGTGGTGTTGATCGTCGATGTCGAAGACATGCTGCGTTCGGTGGATAAATTGCTCAACACCGGTCGCCTGGAGCGCATTGCCCGGCGCAGCCAGCAGGCCACCGAAGCGCCGCGCAAGCGTGTGCTGGTGGTGGACGACTCACTGACGGTGCGCGAGCTGCAACGCAAATTATTACTCAATCGTGGTTATGAAGTCGCTGTTGCGGTCGATGGCATGGATGGCTGGAACGCATTGCGCTCCGAGGACTTCGACCTGCTTATCACTGATATTGATATGCCTCGCATGGACGGTATTGAATTGGTCACACTTTTGCGCCGTGACAGTCGCCTGCAATCGTTGCCGGTGATGGTGGTTTCCTACAAGGATCGTGAAGAAGACCGCCGCCGTGGCCTCGACGCCGGGGCCGACTATTATCTAGCCAAAGCCAGTTTCCATGACGACGCCTTGCTCGACGCCGTGGTTGAACTGATTGGAGGCGCCCGGGCATGAGGATTGCGATCGTCAATGACATGCCCCTGGCGGTGGAGGCCTTGCGCCGCGCCCTGAGTTACGAGCCCGCCCACGAGGTGGTATGGGTGGCCAGCAATGGCCTGGAAGCGGTACAGCGTTGCGCCGAGCTGACCCCGGACCTGATCCTGATGGACCTGATCATGCCGGTGATGGATGGGGTGGAGGCCACCCGGCAGATCATGGCCGACACGCCTTGCCCGATTGTGATCGTCACTGTCGACCGCCAGGCCAACGTCAGCCGCGTATTCGAAGCCATGGGCCACGGCGCCCTGGATGTGGTGGACACCCCGGCACTGGGCGTTGGCAACCCTAAGGATGCGGCCGCGCCCCTGCTGCGCAAGATCCTCAATATTGGTTGGCTGATCGGCCAGCGCGGCACGCGGGTGCGTGCCGAAACCCCGCCGCAGCGGGTCACCGGCAAGCGTCAACGGCTGGTGGCCATTGGTTCTTCGGCTGGTGGGCCGGCGGCACTGGAAGTTCTGCTCAAGGGTTTGCCCCGGGATTTTCCCGCCGCCATCGTGCTGGTACAGCATGTGGACCAGGTCTTCGCCGCCGGCATGGCCGAGTGGCTGAGCAGCGCTTCCGGCCTGCCGGTGCGCCTGGCCTGTGAGGGCGAGCCGCCTCAACCCGGCGTGGTATTGCTGGCCGGAACCAACCACCATATTCGCTTGTTGAAAAATGGCACGCTAGCCTATACCGCAGAGCCGGTGAACGAGATTTACCGGCCCTCCATCGACGTGTTTTTCGAAAGCGTCGCCAGTTACTGGAACGGTGACGCTGTCGGCGTGCTACTGACCGGCATGGGGCGCGACGGGGCCCAGGGCCTCAAGTTGATGCGCGAACAAGGATATTTGACCATCGCCCAGGATCAGCAAAGCTCGGCGGTGTACGGCATGCCCAAAGCGGCGGCGGCGATTGATGCTGCTGTTGAAATTCGCCCACTGGATAGAATTGCGCCCCGATTGCTGGAGGTCTTTGCAAAATGAACAAGAATCTCCCGCCGTGCTGGCTTGCAGGTAGTAATTCAGGTGATTGCACATGAATGATTTACAGCTCGACGACTTCAAGACCGACGAAAACGCCGCCATGGTGCTGCTGGTCGACGACCAGGCCATGATCGGTGAAGCCGTGCGGCGTGGCCTGGCCCATGAAGAGAACATCGACTTCCACTTTTGCGCCGACCCGCACCAGGCAATTGCCCAGGCGATCCGCATCAAGCCCACGGTGATCCTGCAAGACCTGGTGATGCCGGGCCTGGACGGCCTGACCCTGGTGCGTGAGTACCGCAATCACCCGGCCACCGCGAATATCCCGATCATCGTGCTGTCCACCAAAGAGGATCCGCTGATCAAAAGCGCGGCCTTTGCGGCCGGGGCCAACGATTATCTGGTCAAGCTGCCGGACAACATCGAACTGGTAGCGCGCATCCGCTATCACTCGCGCTCCTACATGACCCTGTTGCAGCGCGACGCGGCCTACCGCGCGTTGCGGGTCAGCCAGCAACAGTTGCTGGACACCAACCTGGTGCTGCAACGCCTGATGAACTCCGACGGCCTGACCGGGCTGTCCAACCGCCGCCACTTCGACGAATACCTGGAGCTGGAATGGCGCCGCGCCATGCGCGACCAGACCCAACTCTCGTTGCTGATGATCGATGTGGATTTCTTCAAGACCTACAACGACAGCTTCGGCCATGTCGAGGGCGACGAAGCCTTGCGCAAAGTCGCCGCCACCATTCGCGATGCTAGCAGCCGCCCTTCGGACTTGCCGGCGCGCTACGGTGGCGAAGAGTTCGCACTGGTCCTGCCCAACACCTCGCCGGGCGGCGCACGCCTGGTCGCGGAAAAACTGCGCATGGCGGTGGCGGCGTTGAAAATCCCGCACATCGCCCCGGCTGAAGGTGCCAGCCTGACCATCAGTATCGGGCTGTCGACGTTGACGCCGGCTCAGGGTACGGACTGTCGGCAGTTGATCATGGCGGCGGACAAGGGGTTGTACACGGCCAAGAACAATGGGCGTAATCAGGTTGGTATCGAGTAATTAGAGGCCAACTTCAATGTGCGAGGGGGACTTCCCCCTTGCACTCCTGAGTTTCGTACTCATCCGAATTGATTACATATGAAAGTTTTTGAGCTAAGAAATCTGCCATCGTTGTAGAGCCGATGGCAGGGGGCAGGACGGCGTTATTCTATTCTGAATCCAGGCTTGCCATTATTCGCGCGCCACTCTTTGACCTCTTTTACAATGCCTTCTGGACTGTCTTCTCTACCCTTTCTTGGATAATAGACGAGATCTGACCCATCAGGATGCTCCGTAAGTCGCTTGAATTCTAATAGCATTTCGTCATCTTCTTCCTCAGAGCGAGCACTCGCATCACAAAGAGAAATTACAAATTTTAAAAATTCGCTTTCTGTGTACTCGGAAATTGAGGTTTTCATCTTAATTACCTTTGCCGTGAATACGCTTATGAAGTTTTGGAGTGACTATGTGGATATTGTCGATGTCGAAAATTTCTCCGCCTTGGGAAATGAATATTTTATGGTGAAGTTCGAATTTACTAGATTTTCCAGCATGTTCTAGTTCGCTAGTATAGGGCGCCTTGCCGTTTAGTATTCTTCTTAGGTTTTGACGGTTTAACTGACTAGCCAGTTCCGAGTCGCTAGCAACCGTTGTCCAGAAGGCTTCACGAAATGCCTTGAAGTTTTTAAATTCTTGACCTCTCAGTTTTGCGGCAATTTGCGATGGTATAGGGACTCCTTCACCCTGGGAGGCCGCTCCCAGCCAAGAGCCGGTTATAGATTGCCCATTGCCTGTCACGATTCCGGGATCTTCACGCCGATCCCTGAACATGACATAGATTGGAGGCAGGCCAGAATCGACCGGGAAAACGATGATGAAGTCGTCAAATCCAGCTTCAACAACGGCTGGAAAACTGTCAACCCTACCCTCGACTGGAATTGTGTCGGCGCCTGCATAGACGGGCGTTTCAGGCGGGGCCGGTGGCAGCGTTGTTGAGCTATCTCCAGGAGCGGAAATAGGTGTCCAAATCAACGTTCTTGGTGGAATGTCACTTGTCGTGACGGTGTATACCTTCTGCCCAGGATCATAGGTCGCAGTAACCACTTTGACCCTGGAAGGCACGCTTGCACCATCGGTGTTGACCACAAAAACTTCTGACCGCCCATCTGCGGCCGTCCTCGAACTCATTCGAACCGGCAGGTCGATTGTGCCGTTGACTGCCGAACTTATCGTCGACTCGTCGAGGCCTGGTACCAAGGTTGAGATCGGTGTGCCAAGCGCATAACGCTCTGGAAGTTCTCCGTTCGCGAGTTTGGGAGAATAGATCAGCGCTGAAACACCGACCATCAAGCCACTCGCGGTACTGGCGGCCAATTCCGTCAATGCGGCCACTGCTGCCCCAATAGCGGCTCGCAGCGTGACGGTAACCCCCTCTGCTGTAGCGATAGTTCCGACTGAGGTCATGACTATCGCTTGAGTCGCAGCAGCAGTGCCCGACAGTCGATAGGTATTGGCTACTCTTACCGCTTCAATACGCGCTTGGGCCGTTGCGACCTGCTGCGCACGTTCTGCGAGGTCGCTGATTGCATTGGAGGCGTTGGCAAGAAACCGCGCGGACTCTGACTTCAGCACAAAATCATGGTGGCTGAGCCATCTCACCCCAAGCGCGGTGTTCTGCTGCAGATAAATAAGCTGTTTGAGTCCCTCAAGCTCGGGTTTGCTGAGTGGCGGTGTAACCTGTGGGTTGGCTGCGGGATAGTAAATCATCAACCCGTTCCGGTTTATGGCTAACGGTGGGTCAATAGGTTTGATCGCAGCCATCGTTTTTTCGATCATTTTGTCCAGCGTGTTTTTGTAACGCATGAGGGTCTGGTCGGGTGTCAATCCAACGACCGAACCGGCAAGAGAGGCGAGTTCCACCTGCAGGTATTCCGGCAGCAACTGCACTTGAATTTCCAACTCATCTGCAATGACCTTCAGATACTCATTGTGTAAATTTGCCCAGCCAGGATCCTGTTCGGCTAAATTGGCCTCCAGCGTTTGCCGGGCCTTTGCCAACCCTGAAAGTTTTTTAGTCAGAATGTCTATGGAGAGCGAGAGAGCCTTGAGTTCTTGTGCGGCCCTCCAGACGTTGTCGTAAAGTGTGTAGGCATCGCCCAGATTTTTTATCGGGTCAGAAGAGGCAAGCGTTTCACGTAGCTTTGTATAAGTTAAGTTTTCCATCAGGTAAAAAGGGCTTTGATCATAGAGCCCATAGATGAGTGGCGCAGTACTGGCGTATTTGGTTTTTTTCGCGCCGATGATTTCAAGTGTGATTTTTTGATCGAGAACGGCTGAGGCTGTTTCTGTAAGCGGCTGTGAAGCTTTCGCGGCGTGCTGTTTCTCTGCGAGTTCGCGTTCAGTGTCAGTCGTGAGCGTTGCGAACCGTGCGCTGTACTCCGCGTCAATCAAGGATTGATTGTACTTTTGCTCTCCAATGAAATCGGCGGTGGTGCTAGGGAAGTCAAACTGCTTGAAGCGGCTACGGTCTCCTTCACCCCGACGTGGCCCTTCTTGAAGGCCCCAGCCATCTCCACTTCCTACGTAGCCTCCGCCTTCACCACCCCAATAAGTGTTTCGTCTCCCTGCGGTAATTATCGTCGGCTTGAGTTCTAAAGGTTGTCCTGGCTGCCACCCTTGTTGTGCCATAGGGCCTCTCCATTTTTATGAGAGTGATCGTTAGAGTTTGTGCGTCCTGAAGAAAAAAACTCAGGCGCTTTGATCAAACTTATTTGAGAGGGAAGAAAGAAAAAACTGATGGCGTTTTGATTTGATTTTATGCGTGTAGGAGACTCTGTAAGACGGTTCTGAAACTGATGTATTTATATTCTTGTATGTTTATCACTTGAGTCTTGGGATGATTTGGCTAGAAACCTAATTGTTTGTTTTTATTGGAGTGGGTTGGTTTGTGGTCTTTTAGGCAGGCTCTGATTTGGATTTTCAAATTATTTGTATAAACAGATGAACGGTCTGGTTTTAGCGAGTAGTAGGTCGGGTTTTCTAACGCGCGGCATCGTCAATCTATAGGAAATGCTCTGATGGTCGCGTATCCGTCACCGAAGCAAGCGTGACGAGAGGGAAGCGCTGTCTTGGCAGAATCGACCAAGCGGGCTGCCGTTTCCAGCCGTTTGCCGTTATACTCGCCGGCTTTCAAAAGTTCGCCAACGAGTGCTGCCCGCCATGGAAATCAACCCGATCCTTAACACCATCAAGGACCTGTCCGAGCGCTCCGAAACTATTCGGGGGTATCTTTGACTACGATCAAAAGCATGAGCGTCTGACCGAGGTCAATCGCGAGCTTGAAGATCCGAGTGTCTGGAACAAACCTGAATACGCCCAGGAACTGGGGCGCGAGCGCGCTGCGCTGGCACAGATTGTCGATACCCTCGACGAACTGAACACCGGCCTGGGTGATTGCCGCGACCTGCTGGACATGGCCGTCGAAGAAAACGACGAAGGCGCAGTGGGCGATGTTGTCGCCGAGCTGGCCCGTCTCGAGGAAAACCTCGCCAAGCTTGAATTCCGCCGCATGTTCAGCCACGAAATGGACCCGAACAACGCCTACCTGGATATCCAGGCCGGTTCCGGTGGCACCGAAGCCCAGGACTGGGCCAACATCCTGCTGCGCATGTACCTGCGCTGGGCCGACAAGCGCGGTTTCGACGCGACCATCATGGAACTGTCCGCCGGTGAAGTGGCCGGTATCAAGGGTGCGACCGTACACATCAAGGGCGAATACGCCTTTGGCTGGCTGCGCACCGAGATCGGCGTGCACCGCCTGGTGCGCAAGAGCCCGTTCGACTCCGGCAACCGTCGCCACACCTCATTCTCTGCGGTGTTCGTCTCGCCAGAGATCGACGACAAAGTGGAAATCGAGATCAACCCGGCCGACCTGCGGATCGACACCTACCGTTCCTCCGGCGCTGGTGGTCAGCACGTAAACACCACTGACTCGGCCGTACGTATCACCCACGTACCGACCAACACCGTGGTCAGTTGCCAGAACGAACGTTCCCAGCACGCCAACAAGGACACCGCCATGAAAATGCTGCGGGCCAAGTTGTACGAGCAGGAAATGCAGAAGCGCAACGCCGCTTCCCAGGCGCTGGAAGACACCAAGTCGGATATCGGCTGGGGTCACCAGATCCGTTCGTACGTGCTCGATGCCTCGCGGATCAAGGATCTGCGCACTAACATCGAACGCAGCGACTGCGACAAGGTACTCGACGGCGATATCGACGAATACCTGGAAGCCAGCCTGAAATCCGGCCTCTAATACCCTCTGTGGGAGCGGGCTTGCCCGCGATCCCCCGCCGAAGGCTGGGGGCAACGAACCTGATGGAATATTTAAAGACATGAGCGACCAACAACTCGACCCGCAAGCACTGCAACAGGAAGAAAACTCCCTGATCGCCCTGCGCAAGGAAAAGCTTGCTGCCGAGCGCGCCAAGGGTAACGCCTTCCCCAACGACTTCCGTCGCGACAACTACTGCGATGCCTTGCAGAAGCAATACGCGGACAAGACCAAGGAAGAACTGGCAGAGGCTGCGATCCCGGTCAAGGTGGCAGGTCGCATCATGCTCAACCGTGGCTCGTTCATGGTGATCCAGGACATGACCGGTCGCATCCAGGTCTACGTCAACCGCAAGACCCTGTCCGAAGAAACCCTGGCCTCGGTGAAAACCTGGGACATGGGCGACATCATCGCCGCCGAAGGCACCCTGGCCCGTTCCGGCAAGGGCGACCTGTACGTCGAGATGACCAATGTACGCCTGCTGACCAAGTCCCTGCGCCCGCTGCCAGACAAGCACCACGGCCTGACCGACACCGAACAGCGCTATCGCCAGCGCTACGTCGACCTGATCGTCAACGAAGACGTGCGCCAGACCTTCCGCGTACGCTCGCAAGTCATTGCTCACATCCGCAGCTTCCTGATGCAGCGTGACTTCCTGGAAGTGGAAACCCCGATGCTGCAGACCATCCCGGGTGGTGCCGCAGCCAAGCCGTTCGAGACCCACCACAACGCGCTGGACATGGAAATGTTCCTGCGTATTGCGCCTGAGCTGTACCTCAAGCGGCTTGTTGTTGGCGGCTTTGAAAAGGTGTTCGAGATCAACCGCAACTTCCGTAACGAAGGCGTCTCGACCCGTCACAACCCTGAATTCACCATGTTGGAGTTCTACCAGGCCTACGCCGACTACGAAGACAACATGGACCTGACCGAAGAGCTGTTCCGCGAGCTGGCACAGCTGGTGCTGGGCAGCACAGACGTGCCGTACGGCGACAAGGTGTTCCACTTCGGCGAGCCATTCGTGCGCCTGTCGGTGTTCGACTCGATCCTCAAGTACAACCCCGAGCTGACCGCTGACGACCTCAACGACATCGACAAGGCCCGTGCCATTGCCAAGAAAGCCGGCGCCAAGGTGCTGGGCTTCGAAGGCCTGGGCAAGCTGCAGGTGATGATTTTCGAAGAACTGGTGGAGCACAAGCTGGAACAGCCGCACTTCATTACCCAATACCCGTTCGAAGTGTCGCCGCTGGCCCGTCGCAACGACGACGACCCGAACGTCACCGACCGTTTCGAGCTGTTCATCGGTGGCCGCGAAATCGCCAACGCCTATTCCGAGCTTAACGATGCGGAAGACCAGGCCGAGCGCTTCATGGCCCAGGTGGCCGACAAGGACGCCGGTGACGACGAAGCCATGCACTACGATGCCGACTTCGTTCGGGCCCTGGAGTACGGCATGCCGCCGACTGCCGGTGAAGGTATCGGCATTGACCGTCTGGTGATGTTGTTGACCAACTCGCCGTCGATCCGCGACGTGATCCTGTTCCCGCACATGCGGCCACAAGCGTAACCGTAGCGAAATCCGAAGCCGCCTTTTATAAGGCGGCTTTTTTATGTGGCCTGTTCAAGTGGTGCTCGTCATTGATCGTTCCCACGCTCCGCGTGGGAGTGCACTCTGTGACGCTCCGCGTCACCTCTAAAGGAAGAAGTGTGGTGAACCGCATAATGGCTCAAGAAGGTGCCGCCGGCATTGCTGCTGCCGTGGCTGAAAGTGTTCAGTACCAGGGCCGCAAGGCCAGTCGGCGGGGCAGCGAGCAGCGCCGGCAAGACATTCTCGATGCGGCCATGCGTATCGTCGTGCGCGATGGCGTGCGGGCCGTACGTCATCGGGCAGTGGCGGCAGAGGCGGGGGTGCCGCTGTCGGCCACCACCTATTACTTCAAAGACATCGACGACCTGCTCACCGACACCTTCGCCCAATACGTGGAGCGCAGCGCCGCTTTCATGGGCAAGCTGTGGGTGCGCAACGAAGGCCTGTTGCGCGAGATGGTCGCCTATGGTGACGGCAGCCCGCAGTCGCGCTCGCAACTGGCCGATGATATCGCCCGCCTGACCGCCGACTATGTGCTGCGCCAGCTGACCAACCGCCGCGAATACCTGATGGCCGAGCAGGCTTTTCGCCAGGAAGCCCTGCTCAACCCGCGCCTGGCCGAACTGGTACGCTCCCACCAACAGATCCTGTTGCAGGGCACCGGGCAGTTTTTCCAGGTATTGGGTTCCCGTGAGCCACAGCAGGATGCCAAGGTGTTGACGGCTATCATCAGTCGGATGGAATATCAGGGCCTGTTGGGCGGCGCAGAGCCTTTGACGGGTGACGAGATGCTTGAAATCCTCAAGCGTCACATGCACCTGGTATTGGCCTCGGCCTAGCCCTGTGCGCAATCTGCTTTGGGTGGGGGCAGGCAAGCCAGCTCCTACCTCTGATGGGCCTGCTGCTCAGATGTGAAGCCGTGCGCTAACTGCGCGTGGGCCAATAACGTTTAAAGAGGAAGCACCGGGTGGACGATTACCAGCAGACGATACGCACCTTGTCCGATCGCATTGTGCTGGCGCAAACACCGATCCGCGTCCTTGATGCGGTGAAATGGGACGAGAACATTCGTCAGGGATTTCTCAAGGCCAAGGGCAAGGCGATGCCTGCCGTAGACCGTGATTACTACCTGAACCGGCCGCTGTCGTTCGATTCCAGTGCGGTGAAGCTGGAGTTTCAGAACATCGAGCGCGACATCACCCGTCGCCTTGGGCAATTCAGTCCGGTGGGGCAGATCATGCGGCGCATGTGCCGTGAATACCGCATGGTGGTGCGCATGCTTGAAGCGCGCGGCACCGAGGACTTCGGTCTGATTTCCCAAGAGCTTTACGGCGCCGCCTCCGATGCGTTCCACGCCGGCGACCCGACCCTGGCCGACCTTGGCCTGATGCTCTCCGACTACCTGAACAACATCGATGGCCGGGGTGACCTCAAGGACGAAGCCAAGACCCTCACCGCCAAGGACGCGGTCAGCCTGCTGCAAACGCGCCTGAACAAGGTGTTTGGCGAAGCCGAAGAGACCATCCGCGTGTTCGAGTCCGACGGCATCGTCGCCGATGCGGCAGCGGGCGCCGACTACATCAAGATCCGCGCCGATGCGATGTTCAATGACCGCGACGTGCGCGCCCTCGAAGTGCATGAAGGGTTGGTGCATGTGGGCACCACCCTTAACGGCCAGAACCAGCCGATCTGCACGTTTCTGTCCAAGGGCCCGCCGTCGTCCACCGTCACCCAGGAAGGCCTGGCGATCCTGATGGAAATCATCACGTTTGCCTCCTACCCCAGCCGCCTGCGCAAACTCACCAACCGGACCCGCGCCATCCATATGGTGGAGGAGGGCGCCGACTTCCTGCAGGTATTCGAGTTCTTCCGCGAGCAAGGCTTTGAAATGGCCGAAAGCTATGGGAATGCCAGCCGGGTATTTCGTGGTTCGGTGCCCACCGGCCTGCCATTTACCAAGGATTTGTCCTACCTCAAGGGCTTTATCATGGTCTACAACTACATCCAGCTCGCCGTGCGCAAAGGCAAGCTGGAGCAAGTGCCGCTGCTGTTCTGCGGCAAGACCACCCTTGAAGACATGCGTACCCTGCGCCAGTTGGTCGACGAAGGCCTGGTGGTGCCGCCCAAGTACCTACCGGAGCAGTTTCGTGACATGAACGCGCTGGCGGCCTGGATGTGCTTCTCCAACTTCCTCAACCACTTGAGCCTGGACCGGATCGAGGCGGATTACTCCAATATCCTGTAACTGACGAAACCGAATCAAAAAATGTGGAAGCTGGCTTACCTGCGATAGCGCTGGGTCAGCCAGCACTCAGTCACTGATAGACCGCTATCGCAGGCAAGCCAGCTCCCACATTTGATCTTTACTGGTCTTCAGAACTTTCGCGAGGTTTCAACGGATGAGAATCCTCGGCATTTTATGCCTGCTACTCACATTGAACGGCTGCAGCTCCTTGCTGTTCTACCCCGAGCCCGGCCTACCCTTCACACCGGAAAAAGCCCACCTGCAATACCGCGACGTCACGCTCACCACCGCAGATGGCGTGAAACTGCACGCCTGGTGGCTGCCGGCAAAACCCGGTGTCCCGCTCAAGGGCACAGTCCTGCATTTGCACGGCAACGGCGGCAACCTCGCCTGGCACCTGGGGGGCAGTTGGTGGTTGCCGGAGCAGGGTTATCAAGTGCTGTTGCTGGACTATCGCGGCTATGGGCTGTCGGAAGGCAAGCCGTCGTTGCCGGCGATCTACCAGGATATCGACGCCGCCTTCGGCTGGATCGACAAGGCGCCTGAAACCCAGGGGCAACCGTTGGTTATTCTCGGCCAAAGCCTGGGCGGTGCACTGGCGGTGCATTACCTGGCAGCCCACCCGGAGCGTCAAGCCCAACTAAAAGCCTTGGTATTGGATGGCGTGCCTGCCAGTTATCGTGACGTAGGACAATTCGCCCTGAGCACTTCCTGGTTAACCTGGCCGTTGCAGGTGCCGCTGTCGTGGCTGGTGCCCGACGCCGACAGTGCGATCAATGCCATGCCCCGGTTGACCGGCGTGCCCAAGCTGCTGTTCCACAGCCTGGATGACCCGATCGTGCCGGTGGCCAATGGCATCCGCCTGTATCAAGCGGCGCCACCGCCCAGGGTGTTGCAACTGACCCGTGGCGGCCATGTGCAGACCTTTGCCGACAAAACCTGGCAGACCGTCATGCTGCGTTATCTGGACGACCCGCTGCACTTCAACGGCTTGCGCCGCCTGGGGGAAATCCCGAATTACCCTATTCCTAAAGTTGACTCATCAGAGAGCCCGCAATGAGCGAAGAACGCAACATGATCCCGCTGATCCTCACCGGCATCGGTACCATCATCGGCACCGTTGGCTGCCTGTGGTACTACGGCTATCTGCACTTCGCCAAGCCGGAAGATGCGTTGCTGCTCAGCGATTTCACCATGCTCAAGACCATACCGGGCGAAGATTACAAAGTCTCCCTGACCCCGGCCGCGCAAGTGGCGCAGTGTGTCGACGGCGTGTTGGTGATGTTTGATACCGAGCAGAAAGGCTTGAGCGGCGTGCTGGTGAACAACAAGAAGCAGGCCGTGCGTTGTATAGGTCAAGAAACGCCGAAATTGGAGCAGTAGGACAGGCAGTGTGGGGAAAGCTGGAACCATTTTGAGTGAGTTGCCACTGATTTGGGACCGAGCAGCAACGCTGATTCGGTTAACTCTTTAACTTGATTTGGAGTCACATATGTCTATAAGTGGAGTTGGTCCTTCCCAAGGTGGTTTTGGCGCTCAAGATGCAGGTCAACAATCCGGTGACGTAGGCAGCCTCAAGAAAGAGATTGAGGATCTGAAGAAGCAAATAGGTCAGATGCAATCTCAAGGTGCCGGTGGTTCAGAGGGCGGCGGCGGTTCGGGAGGCGCTGTGGATGACCTTAAAAAACTGCTGAAAGAACTCGAGGAAAAGCTTAAAGCTATGGAAGGCCAAGAGGGTAAAGGCGCTGATGGCGAAGGCAGCAAGCCTGGTGGCGAAGGTAGCGCAAAGATTTCCATTGATTTCCAGCAGTAACATGAATAACGGGAACCGTCTTGCGTCAGAAGCCACAAAAGCGTCATGACTCATAAAGATTGGGGCCGAGACAGTGGCGATTACTATTGCTGCGATACGCAATATGTTGAACATGGCGAGAGGGCATGAAGAACTGGAGCGCAAAGTTGCCCAGACGCATGAGCTTAGCCAACTGATGGACAAGCTATCGAGCGCGAAGATAGAAATGCCGCTCGAAGATACACATCGTCCAGTCGGGTTCGACGAACCCAAAAAAAACCCACCGTAAGGTGGGTTTTTTATCCAGCATCAATCAGTTAGCAACGGAAGACCGTGGCTTGACCGGCTGGTTGTCGTTGGAGATGGTCACTTCCACGCGACGGTTCATGGCGCGGCCGGAGACGCTGCCGTTATCGGCAACCGGGTATTCCTTGCCATAACCCTGGGTCACGATACGCGAGATATCCACGCCTTGTTGAGCCAGTGCACGCTGAACAGAAGCGGCACGACGCTCAGACAGGCTCTGGTTGTACGAGTCGGAACCGGTGCTGTCGGTATAGCCTTCGACGATCACTTTACGGTCTGGGTTATCGCGCAGGAACTGAGCCAGCTTGGTGATGTTCACCAGGCCGCTGGATTTCAGATCGGACTTGTTGGTGGCGAACAGCACGTCACCGAAAGTCACCAGGGTGCCGCGATCGGTTTGTTTGGCGTTCAAGCTGTTTTGCAGTTGCTTGATTTGTGCGTCACGAGCGTCCAGCAGGGCGCGGGCACGTTCGTCACCAGCGTTTTTCAGCTTGGCCTCGGATTCGCGCAGGACGATGGTGTCCTTGGCCACTTCAACGCGCTGGTTGGTCAGGTAGGCCAACTGGTCGACTTTCTTCTCGTCTTCCTTGTCGCGGTAGGCCTTGTCAGCCTTGTCCAGCCATTCGCTGGCGTCTTTGGTTTCCAGCGCCGCCAGCTTGGTGGCTTGCGGGTTGGTTTGCAGGGACGAGAAATTGGTCCGCGCATTTTCCAGGTTCGCGTTCGGCGGGGTGGAGCAGGCCGCCAAGGCAACGCTCATCGCCAGCAGGGCAGGGATCATCAATTGTTTACGCATAGTCGTGTCGTCCTTTCAATTCGATATCAGGTGCGATGCAGTCAAGGGGCTGCGGCTTACTTCTGCATGATTGCAGCTGGGCGCATGCCTTCCTTACGCAGTTCTTCAACAGCCTTCTGGGAATCCTTCACAGCCTGTTGAGCCTTGGCAGCCTGGGCCTTACGCTCAGCGACGCGGGCATCCCACTCGGCTTGTTCAGCCAATTGGCGAGCCTTGTCGTAGTTCTTGTCGTGCATGGCAATCTCAGCTTCTTTGAGCTTGTCCTGGGCCGACTTCATTTCCACCGCCGCATACTCGGTACCGCCGGCGCTGACTGCGCTGTTGACGGCCGATTGGGTTACGGCGTACTGCTCGGTTGGAGGGTTGCCGGCGCAGCCAGCCAGAACGAAGCTGGTGCCGATTGCCAGCGCGGCCAATTTGAGCCCGCGCAGGTGGTTAAACGAGGATTTGGCAGTGCTGGTGTTCATCGTCTTCAACTCCATTGGATAACTCCTGAAAAACATCAAAATCCATCGGGGCGTATCGATTTCGGGCCCGTCGGTAAAGCACATGGCGTCCGTTCAAACGACCGTTCCACAAGTGATGGCTACTGGCTGTGACCGGAGGCTTTTTTCAAAAGTTCAGCGGATATGGCGATTTGCCTAAAAAAATATCTGACTGATTGGTCAGTGTTTGAAAAATGGAACTTTCGCGGCGTGCGGCGGTACCTCCGGGCCTGTAAAAGGCCCGGAATACGTGGGTTTAATTGACGTCAATAAATGTTTATCAGTGTTTTTGTTCGTCAGTGCCGGCCGACAAATCATGTAGGTGGCGACGGGATAAAGTAAGAAAGCGTGGCGTGGGGCCGACGTCTTCATACAACGGGTCACCCTCTTCGTCGGTGGCAATTACCTGCTGGCCCTGGATGTAGGGAAAGCTGGCTTCCAGCTCTTCAAGGGCGGCACCGATCAACTCGCCGAGCAGTTCTTCGACATGGCGCTTGGGGTACATTTCGGCAATGGCCGCCAGCCGTGCAGCGGCTTCTACATCCAGATGAATGGCGTATTCAGACTTGGTCAAACGACCCTTGGCGGTTTCTTCCCAATGCTGGGCCAGTTCTCGAATTTTCATGGCTACCTCAATAAAGCCTGCGATGGCAGGCGGTGATGAGCGACCAGCCGCCTGCGCGGATGACGCGGCGACTCACCGTTGAGACTAGCTGCAAGCGCCAAGGTTTAAAGTCGTTTGCGTTCGGCCTTGTCAGAAACCGACGTCGGCGGCACTCTGAAGCACCTGCGCGTCCCGGATTTCTGGCTGGAGATTGGCTGATGAGTGATATCGATGCACGCTTGCGTGAGGATGTTCACCTGCTGGGTGAGCTGTTGGGCAACACCATTCGAGAGCAGTACGGCGAGGCTTTCCTCGAGAAGATCGAGCAGATCCGCAAAGGCGCCAAGGCCGACCGTCGCGGAGCCGTTTCAGAGAAAGCCGCTGGCGATGAGTTGAGCGCCAGCCTCAACCAGTTGCAGGAGGACGAACTGCTGCCGGTGGCCCGAGCCTTCAACCAGTTCCTCAACCTGGCCAACATTGCCGAACAATATCAATTGATTCATCGGCGCGATGAATCGCAACCCGCGCCGTTCGAATCCCGGGTTTTGCCGGAGTTGCTGGCCCGTCTGCAAAGCGAAGGTCACAGCAATGAATCCCTGGCCCGGCAGTTGGCGCGGCTGGACATCGAGCTGGTGCTCACCGCCCACCCCACCGAAGTGGCCCGCCGCACGCTGATCCAGAAATACGATGCCATTGCTGCGCAACTGGCCTTGCAGGATCACCGCGACCTCACCACCGCCGAGCGCGAGCAGATTCGCGAGCGCTTGCAACGCTTGATCGCCGAAGCCTGGCACACCGAAGAAATCCGTCGGGTGCGGCCCACCCCGGTGGACGAAGCCAAATGGGGCTTTGCGGTGATCGAGCATTCGCTGTGGCACGCCATCCCCAATTACCTGCGCAAGGCCGACCAGGCCCTGCACGCCGCCACCGGCCTGCGCCTGCCCCTGGAGGCTGCGCCGATTCGCTTTGCTTCGTGGATGGGTGGCGACCGTGACGGCAACCCGAACGTCACCGCGCCGGTCACGCGCGAAGTGCTGTTGCTGGCGCGCTGGATGGCGGCGGATTTGTATCTGCGTGACATTGATCAGCTGGCCTCCGAGCTGTCGATGCAACAGGCCAGCCCGGCGTTGCAAGCCAAAGTCGGCGACAGCGTCGAACCTTATCGTGCCTTGCTAAAGCAACTGCGTGAACGCCTGCGCGCCACGCGCCAGTGGGCCCACACCTCGTTGACCAGCACCACCCCGGCGCCGGCCGAGGTGTTGCAGAACAACCGCGACCTGCTGGACCCGCTACAACTGTGCTACCAGTCCCTGCACGAATGCGGCATGGGCGTGATCGCCGATGGCCCGCTGCTCGACTGCCTGCGCCGTGCCGTGACGTTCGGCCTGTTCCTGGTGCGCTTGGATGTGCGCCAGGACTCCAGCCGTCACTCGGCGGCCATGACCGAAATCACCGATTACCTGGGCCTGGGGCGTTATGAGGACTGGGATGAGGATGCGCGTATCAGCTTCCTCACCCAGGAACTGACCAATCGGCGGCCATTGCTGCCGGGTTACTTCAAACCCTCGGCGGACACTGCCGAGGTGCTCAATACCTGCAAGGAAATCGCCGCCGCACCAGCCGCATCATTAGGTTCGTATGTCATCTCCATGGCCGGCGCCGCGTCGGATGTGCTGGCGGTGCAACTGCTGTTGAAGGAATCCGGTGTACAGCGGCCAATGCGCGTAGTGCCATTGTTCGAGACCCTGGCCGACCTGGACAACGCCGGGCCGGTGATGGAGCGCCTGTTGCAACTACCGGGTTACCGCGCGCGCTTGCAGGGCCCGCAGGAAGTGATGATTGGCTACTCGGACTCGGCCAAGGACGCCGGCACCACGGCAGCCGCCTGGGCACAGTACCGCGCCCAGGAGCGCCTGGTGGACATCTGCCGCGAGCAACAGGTGGAGCTGTTGTTGTTCCACGGTCGCGGCGGCACTGTTGGTCGTGGCGGTGGCCCGGCGCACGCTGCCATCCTGTCGCAGCCACCGGGCTCGGTAGCGGGGCGGTTCCGCACCACTGAGCAGGGAGAGATGATTCGCTTCAAATTCGGCCTGCCGGATATCGCTGAGCAGAACCTCAATCTCTACCTGGCCGCGGTACTGGAAGCGACCCTGTTACCGCCGCCGCCTCCCGAGCCTGCCTGGCGTCATCTGATGGACGAACTGGCGGCAGACGGTGTCAGCGCATACCGTGCCGTGGTGCGGGAAAATCCGCAGTTCGTCGAGTACTTCCGCCAGTCCACGCCGGAGCAGGAGTTGGGCCGTTTGCCTTTGGGCAGTCGCCCGGCCAAGCGTCGTGCGGGCGGGATTGAGAGCTTGCGCGCCATCCCATGGATCTTTGGCTGGACCCAGACGCGCCTGATGCTGCCCGCCTGGCTCGGCTGGGAAGCGGCACTGAGCAAGGCGCTGGAGCGCGGTGAAGGTCAATTGCTGGGGCAGATGCGCGAGCAGTGGCCGTTCTTTCGCACGCGCATCGACATGCTGGAAATGGTCCTGGCCAAGGCCGATGCCGATATCGCCCGTCTTTATGATGAGCGCCTGGTGCAGCCGGACCTGCTGGCATTGGGTGCGCACTTACGCGACCTATTGTCGCAGGCGTGTGACGTGGTGCTTGGCCTGACCGGCCAGTCGCAGCTGCTGGCCCATAGCCCCGACACCCTGGAGTTCATCCGCCTGCGCAACACCTACCTCGACCCCTTGCACCTGTTGCAGGCCGAGTTGCTGGCACGTTCCCGTCAGCAGGAGGCTGCCCAAGACAGCCCTCTGGAACAGGCGCTGCTGGTGTCCGTGGCCGGTATCGCGGCCGGTTTGCGCAACACCGGCTGAGGTTTTTTGCGTGTACTCAATGGCTTGCGGATAAACCGCGACGACCGCCCGGAAACGGGCGGTCGTCGTTTGAGAGGGTGGGTTGCGCTCAGGCACACCCTGGCGCTGACGCATGTGCGGCGCGGGTTTCTCCGACTTTTGGCGGCTTGTATGGTGAGGGCCCGCTGTGTATCTTGATCAGCCTTTGGCCGTTTGATCGGCCTAGAACCACATTTTTACGAGATTGGCCCCACGCGGCGAATCCGAGCGTCATCTCTATAAAAAATTGAGGAGCACATCGATGCGCGTCATTCTGCTGGGAGCTCCCGGGGCCGGTAAAGGTACTCAGGCAAAGTTCATCACTGAAAAATTCGGCATTCCACAAATCTCCACCGGCGACATGCTGCGTGCGGCCGTCAAGGCTGGCACCGAACTGGGCCTGATCGCCAAGAGCGTGATGGACAGCGGCGGCCTGGTCTCCGATGACCTGATCATCAACCTGGTCAAGGAACGCATCAGCCAGGAAGACTGCAAGAACGGTTTCCTGTTCGACGGCTTCCCACGCACCATTCCCCAGGCTGAAGCCTTGGTGAAGGCGGGCGTGGAGTTGGACGCCGTGGTCGAAATCGCGGTTGAAGACGAAGAGATCGTCCAGCGTATCGCTGGCCGTCGTGTTCACGAAGGCTCTGGCCGCGTGTACCACATCGTCTACAACCCGCCGAAAGTGGAAGGCAAGGACGATGTCACCGGCGAAGACCTGGTGCAGCGTAAAGACGACACCGAAGAAACCGTGCGTCATCGCCTGTCGGTCTACCATTCCCAGACCAAGCCCCTGGTGGACTTCTACCAGAAGCTGTCCGCAGCCCAAGGCAAGCCGAAATACAGCCACATCCCTGGTGTGGGCTCGGTAGAGGCCATCACCGCCAAGGTGCTGCAAGCACTGAGCTGATCCCTTGATCAGCGGCACAGACAACGGCCCGCTTGCGGGTCGTTGTTGTTTATACTGGCGCACTTTTTTCCGACTTGGACACCCACACCGATGAGTACCCTGCTGGCCCTGGACACCGCGACTGAAGCTTGCTCCGTTGCCTTGCTGCACGATGGCAAGGTCACGAGCCACTACGAGGTGATCCCGCGCCTGCACGCGCAGAAATTGTTGCCGATGATCAAGCAATTGCTTGAAGACGCCGGGACCACCCTAGCGGCGGTGGATGCCATCGCGTTCGGCCGTGGCCCCGGTGCATTCACTGGCGTGCGCATCGCCATCGGCGTGGTGCAGGGCCTGGCCTTTGCGCTGGAGCGCCCGGTGTTGCCGGTGTCCAACCTGGCGGTACTGGCCCAGCGCGCGTTGCGTGAGCACGGGGCGTCGCAAGTGGCAGCGGCAATTGATGCGCGCATGGATGAGGTTTACTGGGGTTGCTACCGTGAGACCGCAGGCGAAATGCGCCTGGTCGGTGCGGAAGCGGTGCTGGCCCCCGAAGCGGCGCAGTTGCCCGCTGACGCCAGCGGCGATTGGTTCGGTGCCGGCACGGGCTGGGGTTATGGCGAACGCATCAAGGTGACCTGTGCCGAGCAGGACGCAGCGATGTTGCCACACGCCGAAGACCTGCTGGCGTTGGCACGTTTCGCATTCGAGCGCGGCGAGGCGATTGCGGCGGACCAGGCAGCACCGGTGTACCTGCGCGATAAAGTCGCGCAGACCAAGGCCGAACGCGGGATTATTTGACGCCAAAAATGTGGGTGTTACGCGGCAAATTTCGCCAATCGTCAGAATTTGCCTGGGTTTTTAAACCTTTTACAAATTATGTGTTCTAGTTATCACCAGAGCATTTGCGCGCCATGGAAAGTGCCGCTAAATTGCCATCATTGATACCGAGTCTGCATGTATGCGTATAGACGGTTTTTCCTCACAGTCGTACCCCCTCAAGCGTAAGCCGCGCAAGGCGAGCGTGACGGTAGACGAGTCCGTCGAGGATTCACCGGACTTCATCGAAGTACACACCGATACGCCTTCCAAAGCTCAAGGCGCCTCGAGCGCACGCATAAGCGGCGTTCCTGCCCGTCAGCAAGACATGGTCTTTCCCCGTTCCATGAGCAAAAGCGTTGCCACCGCCTTGGCCAGCTACCTGACCACCGCCGGCTTTGTCGAATGGGATATGGAAGTGCTGGGTCTCGATATCCATATCTGATGCGTTTGCCTTATTACATCGGCTGCCCGTCCTGGAGTGAAAACGCCTGGCGCGAGTACCTGTATCCCGTTGAGGCACGTTCCAGCGATTACCTCGGGCTCTATTCCCAGGTCTTCAACGCCGTTGAGGGCAATACCACTTTTTATGCTCGCCCCTCGGCCGCCACTGTGCAGCGCTGGGCCGAAATCATGCCTGATGATTTTCGCTTCACCGCCAAATTTCCCGGCGATATCAGCCATGCTGGCGATTTGCGTGAACAGTTGCCGGCGGCAGAAAGTTTTGTCGGCTTGATGAGCCCTTTGGGTGAGCGCGTTTCACCGCTGTGGCTGCAGCTCTCGAAGAGCTTTACGCCGCCACGCCTGGCGGAGCTGGCTGGATTTCTCGATGGCATTGATCGGCCGCTGGCCGTGGAGGTGCGTCATGAACAGTTCTTCGCCAAGGGTGATGCTGAGCGCATGCTCAACCGCCTGTTGCGCGATCGCGGTGTCGAGCGCATCTGCCTCGATCCACGTGCCCTGTTCAGTTGTACCTCTACCTCCGAAGCGGTGCTGCATGCCCAGTCCAAAAAGCCCCGGGTGCCACCGCGCCCAGCGGCCCTGACGCAGTTTCCCCAGGTGCGCTTTATCGGGCATCCGGACCTTGAGGCCAATGACCCGTTCCTGATTCCCTGGGTGGAAAAGATCGCCAGTTGGATCGAAGAGGGCCGCACGCCCTATATGTTCCTGCACACCTCGGACAATCGTCTCGCGGCACAACTGGCGCTGCGCTTCCACGCCAAGCTGATGGTGCGCCTGCCAGGGCTACCGCCGCTGCCTGCCTTGCATCGAGAACCCGTGGCGGAGCAGCTCGGACTACTTTGAGGGTTGAGCCGTGGGTATGGTCAAGACATTGAGTGTGTTGCTGGTGCTGGTGGGCGCCTTTGCGCTGGCTGTCTGGCGGGGTTGGGTGCCGCCTGAATGGAACCCCTGGGCGCCCTTGGATGTGCGAGCGAGCCCCAACCTGTTGACGCGCTACAAGCTCAGTCGTTTGCAGGATGATCCAGCGCTGTGTGACCAGGTGTTGAACACCTCTGGTCTGCGCGTGAGCCGCCAGGCCGATACACCGGCTGATACGGCGTGCCCCTTGCGCAATATTCTGCGTGTGCAGGGCGCTGACGTGGCCTTGAGCAGCAGCTTTCTCGCCAGTTGCCCGCTCGCGGTGGCGTTCGCATTGTTCGAGCGCCACAGCCTGCAACCGGCGGCCCAGGCCGTGTTTGGTCAAGCGGTGAGTCGGGTCGAGCATTTGGGCAGTTTTGCCTGCCGTAATATCTACAATCGCGCCGACGGAAGGCTCAGCCAGCACGCCTCGGCCAATGCCCTGGATATCGCCGGGTTTCGCCTGGCGGATGGACGCAGCATCAGCGTGCTCAAGGATTGGCCGGGGCAGAGCGACAGTGCGCGTTTCCTGCGTTTGGTACGCGATGGCGCCTGTGATGATTTCAACGTGGTGTTGAGCCCGGACTACAACGCGGCTCATCGCAACCATTTCCATCTCGACATGGGGCGTTGGTGGGTGTGTCGCTAGGGTTCAGGCGGCCAGGCGCAGGTTGTGGGTCACCAGCGGGCGTGCCCAGTAGTAATCGAAATCCAGGGCCTTTTGCTGCGCCAGCAGTTCTTCTTCGGGGTACGGCGTGGCGGCCGGTGGCAGCAGGTCCAGCTCGAATTCGGCAATTGGCAGGTGCAGGGGGCGTGGTTGTGGCGCCGGGCCTGGCTCGGGTAGCGGTTGGCCGGCGTTCAGCACGATGGGGCGCACCCACTCGCTCTCAAACGCTTGTTGGCGTTGCTGGGCGATGACTTCTTCTTCCGGGAACGGCGTCGCTGCCGGTGGCAGCAGCTCGGTTTCGAACTCGGCAATCGGCAGGAAGAGCGGCTCCGGCGGGGTGATCTCGGTGTCTTTCACATCGCACTCACGCTGGGTGAGGATCTGCGCCAGCAGGTCGGCGCCTTCGCGGGGTTCAACTGCCGGGTCTGCCGGGGCGGGCGCCTTGGCGGCGAGCGCGTCCGGCGTTTCACCGAGCTGCTCGGCCAACGCGCGGGCAAAGAAGTCCTGCCACACATGACTCACCCCGGCCAGCGCTTGGGTATTGCGCAGGCCGTAATGGTTGTGGGTCGGCAGTACACCGATGGAAAGGGGAAGAATGTCTGACATTTTTCTCGGTCGACGCTCAGCTCTGGCAAAATACCTGACTGTAATTTTTATCGGCTGTTGTTTGCCGATCCTTAATTTTTTTGAGCGTGGCGATTGATGAACGAACAACCAGCGGCCAGCCGCATCCAGGTCCAAGCCTTGGCTGACAGCTTCCAGGCCCGCGCTGAACAGTGGGCTTCGCTGCTGGGGTTGCCTCTGCAGGTGGCCGATGCGGATTTTTCCCTGCAAGTGGGGGAGCACGGTTTGCAGTTGCAACAGCTTGGGCCTGATGCGCCAGGGCCGGTGCGGGTCGACTTTGTCGAAGGCGGCGCGGCGCATCGGCGATTGTATGGTGGTGGCAGCGGGCAGATGATCGCCAAGGCGGTGGGCATCGCCCAGGGCGTGCGCCCGCGAGTGCTGGACGCCACGGCTGGCTTGGGCAAGGACGCGTTCGTGCTGGCCAGCCTCGGGTGTGAGATGAGCCTGATCGAGCGCCAGCCGTTGATCGGCGCCTTGCTCGAAGATGGCCTGGCCCGCGCTGCAGAGGATTTTGACGTGGCGCCGATTGTGGCGCGCATGAAGCTGCTCAAGGGCAATTCCATCGACGTGATGCTCAATTGGCAGGGCGAGCCGCCTCAGGTGATCTACCTGGACCCGATGTTTCCGCACCGTGAGAAAACTGCGCTGGTGAAGAAGGAAATGCGCCTGTTTCGGCCGTTGGTGGGTGATGATCCGGATGCACCGGCGTTGCTCGCGGCGGCTCTGGCCCTGGCCAGCCATCGTGTGGTGGTCAAGCGGCCGCGCAAGGCACCCTGTATTGAGGGGCCGAAGCCAAGCCATGCGCTGGATGGCAAGTCCAGCCGCTACGACATTTATCCCAAGAAAGCGCTCAAGCCGTAAGCTGCAAACAGCAGCACTTATCTCCCAGGTGCGCCGCAATCCAAATGTGGGAGATTCTATGGTTGGGGGGAAGCCCCCAAACCCGCTTTTGATTGGTACTCGCTCTGGTTTTTCATGAGCGAAAAGGCGATACGCGCTAACTTGCGGGCGATGATGACCAGGACTTGAGTTGTTTTCAGTCCCCTGGCCAGATAGCCCTCGTATAAAGGCTTCCAGGCTTCTGACCTAATACCGGCTGACGCCGCGTTATGCAGCAACCTGCGGATCTCTGAGTCTCCTTTCTTGCTTAACGAACGACGTCCGTTCATTTGCCCTGAGTCGGACACCCTCAAGTCCATTCCCAGAAAAGCAATGTAAGCGTCAGCACTTTCAAACTCTCCTCGTTGAAAGGCCATAGTCAGTGCAACTGCCGTAAGAAAACCAATGCCCTCTACGGCTTGGCAGCGCCTGACTTGATTCAAGACACCCGCTTCAGTGACAGCAGCTAATATCCGTTTTTCAATGAGCGCTTCATGTCTATCAAGACAAGCTGAAATGCTCTTGGACGAGGCTTTGAGCAAAGGCTCACCTGCCCAGCTCTGGTTCAGAGCAACACGCATCTTCACCAGTGCGGCACGTCGGCGAAGCGTATCCGTCCGGCCAACACACCTTCCTGACGCAACCGCCGAAGGACCAGCCCGTTTTGCGAAACCTCGGCTGTAGTTTACGACTTCAGCCTCAGCCGGGCCGGCGAGCATGCGCGTAACTTCCTACAAGACTGGAAGGGCAAGCTGGTCTGCGATTATTTCGGCGATTACAAGGCCAGCTTCGAACTCGGCGTGACTGAAATCGGCTGCATGGCTCATGCCCGGCGCAAGTTCTTCGAACTGCATGCGACTCACAAGAGCGCGCTGGCTGAGCAAGCCTTGCGTTACATGCAGGCGCTGTACGAGATCGAGGGGGAAATCGAGGATCTAGAACCGGACATACGCCGCCGAATACGGCAGGAAAAGGCGGTACCCGTGATGGATGCGTTGCATGCCTGGATGGTTGCCCAGCGCGACATCGTGCATAACGGTTCGGCCATTGGCAAAGCCTTGGATTACAGCTTGAAACGCTGGACGGCGCTGTCGCGCTACCTCGATGACGGGGCCGTGCCTATTGATAATAACTGGTGTGAGAACCAGATACGGCCTTGGGCGCTGGGGCGCAAGAACTGGCTCTTTGCTGGGTCGCTACGCAGCGGCAAACGCGCCGCTGCGATCATGAGTTTGATTCAGTCGGCCCGGAACAATGGGCACGATCCCTAGGCCTACCTGAAGGATGTGCTGACGCGCCTGCCTGCGCAGCGGGCAAGTGAGATTGCAGAGTTGCTGCCGCATAGGTGGCGTCCGGCTTAGTCGTGCAAGACGGTTTGCCCGTACGCTTACAAAGAAAGCCCAGCTTGAGCTGGGCTTTCTTTTGCAGACCTACATATCACTCAAGCGTATACTTATTCTCAGCCATAAAGGCTGGCTCTTTCCAATTAGAACCTTTTTTAATTCCCCCATCAGAATTATCAATCAGCCCTTCCAGTCTCATGTTATGAACAAGCTTTAATAGCTCAAGATTATTACCAATATTTACCCAGCCATTCCTGTTATATAGTCGATCCAGCATCGGATATGAAATTGACTTATTTCTTACTATAAAAAGAACGACATCTCTTGGGGATTCAGAGTTTACAATATCATTGATGTTGCTCATGTTATTCTCCGTATATTTGTTTGTTTTCTGCGACTATAGCTTCTGGCGTATAGAGTAATTCGTCAGCATCTTTAAGCTTGAAATCCTCTAAAGTCGCGGCATGAGTATTATTCCAAGTGGCGCCATCGTCGTTCGGTTTCACTCCATCCGTTATACCTAGAGCCCTATACCGCTCTAGCTCACGAATCTCATGGGTGTAAAATCGCTTATCGACATCGGTAATGGCCAATTCGCCAGTTAGGATTTTTTCCAGACGGTCAATCATCACAACATTTGCGTCCGATGGGTCGAATCTGCTCGTATGCAGCTTAACGAGGTCAATACCTTCCTGAGTCACCGCTGCGGTTGTCCAGTCTAGACTCTGAATGGGGCCGCCCGCCTTATCAGGATTGTACATCCGACCGCTGTGCTCACCTTTGGTGGTAGCCCCTTCGTACGGACTACTAAATACCGCATAAATCGGCGGTAAACCCGAATCTGCGGGGTAAACGTAAATAGCGTCCCGAATATCCAACTGGCCGACTACCGGAAACGGCTCAGCTTTGACCTCAATCGGTGTCAGTGTAATCCCGGTATACACCGGGGTTTCGACAGGCTGCGCAGGCGTCGCCGTCGAGCTATTACCTGGTACTGCGATTGGGAACGTCAGGGTGATCGGTGGTGAGTCAGTTGTAGTGAACGTATAGGCATTGGCCACAGGATCAAGCACTAGCGCTCTTACCGGGACGGTAGGTGCTAACCCTCCAGTGGGCTGGGTGGCCACTACCGAGTATTTGGACTGATCGCCATAAATTCGGTAGGGCAGATCCACAGTTCCTCCCGCCGCGGCGATCTCGGCAAGATTTTCGGGAAGATTAGGCGTTAAATCCTTGGCCGGCGTGTTAAGCATGGTCGAAGGTAGCTCACCATTACCCAGTGATGGTGAATAGACCAGCGCGCCAATGCCCACTGCCGTGGCAGCACTTACAACAGTGCCTAAGGCTACCTTTGCAGCCTGAATAGCCGCATCCAGCGTAAGACCTGAACCGGCAGTAATGGCGATAGAGCCAGCCGCAGTACTTAACTGACTCGCACCGTCAGCGGGGAGCCTATACGTATTAGCGGCTTTAAGTGCTGCAGCTTCAGCAGCAATTCTTGCTGCCTCTGCAGCGGCCGCTTCATCAGCAATGCGCTTGGCTTCAGCTTCGGCGGCTAACCTGGCAGCTTCTGCTGCAGCGGCCTCATCAGCGATACGCTTAGCTTCTGCCTCTGCCGCTACTCGCGCCGCTTCAGCAGCGGCTGCCTCATCAGCCACGCGTTTGGCTTCAGCCTCAGCTGCAACCCTTGCGGCTTCCGCAGCTGCGGCCTCATCGGCAATACGTTTAGCCTCGGCGTCTGCACGTGCTTGATTAGCCTGTGCCTGAAGGTTCTGCTTCAGGGCATTCAAATAGTCGATCTCGCGGTTGCTATATTTTGCAGCATACGAAGCCTCAAGTGAGGCGTACCATTCTTTATAATTTTTATCCGGAGGGTAATTTGTCTTGCTTCCGCTGATTGCATCTTTAATAAACTGCATCGTCGGATAATAAAAGAAGTCTCCATAGTAGTACTTATCAGCAATCACTTTTTGAGCAGCAGCAGCCTGTGCTTTTTGAGCAATTAGCGTATCTACCGAACGAATATGCTGTTCGATTTTCTCGACTTCGCTCGCGGGACTGCCTTCATTTTGTTCTATTGCAGTAATGCTTTGTGCAATAGATTCAGGCATCGACTGAAGATTCGCTGCAAAGCTTGCCTCCTGGTCCTTAACATTCTGGGAAATGATGGGAGGGTATGTGTTAAGCACATAAGTACGCGTTGCAAGGTTAATGAGCTGTCCGGTGTGACTATGTGAAAAATCACTGTCACCACCACCCCCTCCGAATGTCTGAGGTTCATATTTATTAATAGCATTGATTTCAATTTCTGGCAGATGAATCGTATCGCCATTAGCCATAGTGAATTCTCCTTTTCGCTAGGTACAGCATAAGAGCTTTGTACATCTCAGTAGGATGGACGGATGGTTCTCTCGTTGCCTTACTACTCTCTGATGAACGGCTTCGCCTCTTGGGTTGTCAGTTTTTGAGAAGCTCAACGAACGAGAATCCCCGTCTTCTCCACTTTTCACCATATCGCATTAATACTGTATGGGTATCCAGTATCAAGGGGAAACAAAAAATGCACTTATGCATATCGCGACCGACAAACGGTAGTGGTCACTGTTCCTTACGATACGGCTCTGAGCTTGACGGTGGGGGGAGCACACCTCTGTGACCGCAACCACTGCCGGTCATTTGCAGATAATGTGAGCCCGTCACAATGGAACGCGAGTCTACGGCGTCGAATGCAAGCCCATTTGCAATTAATGTGAGCCGGAGCCTTTGGCTGGTTGCAGTTAATGTGAGCCAGAAATGCCGCTGAATGCGAGCCCGAGTGTTTTCAAACGCGAGCCGCTACACTTAGGGTTCCGCCCTGACGGCGGCTCACTTTGCAAAAGCCGGGATGCCGGCCCAGGCCAAAGTAAGCAAAACGCTCTTGCCCCACCACTCGGCACCTCGCTTAGGCTCGGTGTGCCCGTAATCCGCCAGTGATTTGGGGGGCCGCCGCCACGCGCCATCCATGGCGCGGGGCGGCTAAACCGGCATCCCTGCCGGTTTACCCCCCAAATCCCTGTCGAATTCCGGCCAGCGTGGTTTGACGGGGCGCTTAAGATCAAAATCAAAAGCAGATCAAGAGCAGATCAAGAGCGACTCGCTTCGCATCGTGGTTACCGTCGGTTGCTACCGCCTATGCAGTGCTGTCGAGCCCCGTGCTGCGATAGGCCCGCATAAACAACTTCACCACGTCCTGCACATGCTCTTCGGCTTCTTGCGCGCTCAATTGTCCGCCGCAGCCATACAACAAGCGGAAGTTCGCCGTGCCCTTGAGCAGGCAAAAGAAGTGCTCCGCGGCTTTGAACGGTGTGTCGATGCTCAGGGCGCCGCCCTGGTGAATCTTGCCGAGCAGGCGCTCCATGCCTTGCAGCATGCGCATGGGGCCGGCGTTGAAGAAGATCTGGGAGAGTTTCACGTCCTGATTGCCGGTGGTCATCATCAGGCGATGCAGGTTTACCGACTCCTCGCTGTTGATCAGCCGATGAAAGCCGCGTGCGATGTTGAGCAACACCGTCTCGACGGGCATGCCTTCAGGAAGCTCGAAGTACATCACCGGCAACTGCTCTTCACATTTGGCCACCACCGCAGCGGTGAACAGCGTCTCCTTGTCGGTGAAGTGACTGTAGACCGTGAGCTTCGATACGCCGGCCGCCAGGGCAACGGCGTCCATGCTGGTGTTGGCATAACCCTTGTCCAGGAACAGCGATTTCGCCGATTCGAGGATTGCCTGGCGTTTTGCCATGTCCTTGGGACGCCCGGGGCTTGCGGTGTTCAGAGGATTGTCGGACATTTTCACCTTTAATACTGGACTGGTGAGTTTGGTATTAATAACATACCGGCCAGTATAATTATTCCAAGCTCTATTTGCGAAAGGTCCTTCAGCATGCGCAGCGCTTTCCTGCCCCTTGCTTTGCCTGTCAGCCTGGTCTTCCTGTTGGCCGCGTGCGGCCATGAAGAAGCGGCCCAGACCACCGTACGTCCGGCCATGGTGGTGCAACCGCAGCCTTCGGCACAGGCGATGGACAGCTACCCCGGTGAGGTGCGTGCCCGTTATGAGCCGGACCTGGCCTTTCGCATCGGCGGTAAAGTCAGCAAGCGCCTGGTGGAGGAGGGCGAGCGGGTCAAGGCCAACCAGCCGCTGGCCGAACTCGACCCCCAGGACGTGCGCCTGCAACTGGAAGCGACCCGCGCTCAAGTAGCCGCTGCAGAGGCCAATCTCAGCCTGGTGCGTGCGGAACGAGATCGCTACAAGACCTTGATGGACCGGCAGATGGTCAGTCGGTCGCAGTACGACAATTCCGAAAACCTCTACCGAGCCGGTGAAGCACGCCTCAAGCAGATCAAGGCCGAGTTCGATGTGTCGAGCAACCAGGCCGGCTACGCCGTGCTGCGTGCGCCCCAGGATGGTGTGGTCGCCAAGCGTGCCGTCGAAGTGGGGCAAGTGGTTTCCGCTGGCCAGACCGTGTTCACCCTGGCCACCGATGGCGAGCGTGAAGTGTTGATCAGCCTGCCTGAACAGGGCTTTGGCCGCTTCAAGGTCGGCCAGCCAGTGTCGGTGGAGTTATGGAGCCAGCCAGAGCAACGTTTTGCCGGGCGCATTCGTGAGCTGTCTCCCGCGGCCGATCCCAAATCCCGCACTTTCGCGGCGCGTGTGGCCTTCACCGGCGGCAAAGTGCCCGCCGAACTGGGCCAAAGTGCGCGGGTTTTCATCCAGGCCGACGGTGTCATTGCGCTGTCGGTACCCTTGTCCGCCCTGAGTGCCGAAAACGGCGCGTCCTACGTCTGGCGCGTACAACCGGACAACACCCTTGAACGCACTCCCGTGCGCATTGGTGCCTTTGGCGAAAACACCGTACCGATACTGGAAGGATTGGCCGCCACCGACTGGGTGGTTGCCGCAGGCGTGCATGTACTTCATGAGGGCCAGTCAGTGCGCCCGGTGGACCGCTCCAACCGTGTGGTTAATCTGGCGGCCAAGGAGTAGTCCCCATGGGTTTCAATCTTTCCGAGTGGGCGTTGCGTAATCGCCAGATCGTACTGTTCCTGATGATCCTGTTGGCCGTGGTTGGCACCTTGTCCTACACCAAGCTGGGGCAAAGCGAAGACCCGCCCTTTACCTTCAAGGCCATGGTGATCAAGACCAACTGGCCCGGGGCCACGGCCCAGGAGGTATCGCGCCAGGTCACCGAGCGAATCGAGAAAAAACTCATGGAGACCGGTGAGTACGAACGCATCGTGTCGTTCTCCCGCCCCGGTGAATCCCAGGTCACCTTTATTGCCCGTGATTCGATGCGTTCGGCGCAGATTCCCGAGCTGTGGTATCAGGTGCGCAAGAAAATCAGCGACATCCGCCACACCTTGCCGCCGGATATCCAGGGGCCGTTTTTCAACGATGAGTTCGGCACCACGTTCGGCAATATCTACGCCCTGACCGGCGACGGATTCGACTATGCCGTGCTCAAGGACTACGCCGATCGCATCCAGATCCAGCTGCAACGTGTCCCGGATGTGGGCAAGGTCGAGTTGCTCGGCTTGCAGGACGAGAAGATCTGGATCGAGCTGTCCAACCTCAAGCTCGCTACCCTCGGCTTGCCTTTGGCTGCGGTACAGCAGGCGTTGCAGGAACAAAATGCGGTGTCCACCGCCGGCTTCTTTGAAACCCCTACCGAGCGCGTGCAATTGCGCGTTTCTGGCAACTTCAAGACGGTGGAAGAGATCCGTAACTTTCCGATACGCGTGGGGGATCGCACTTTCCGCATCGGTGACGTGGCTGACATCCATCGAGGTTTCAACGACCCACCGGCACCGCGCATGCGCTACATGGGCGCAGATGCCATCGGCCTGGCCGTGGCCATGCGCGACGGTGGCGACATCCTCGTATTGGGCAAGGCCCTTGAAGCGCAATTCGCACGCCTGCAAAAGAACCTTCCGGCAGGGATGGAGCTGCGCAAAGTGTCGGACCAACCAGCAGCGGTAAAGACCAGCGTCGGCGAGTTTGTCCAGGTACTGGCTGAAGCGTTGGCGATTGTTTTGCTGGTGAGCTTTTTCTCCCTCGGTGTGCGCACCGGCATGGTCGTTGCCCTGACGATTCCGCTGGTACTGGCGATGACCTTTGCCAGCATGTATTACCTGGGCATCGGCCTGCACAAGATTTCCCTTGGCGCCTTGGTCCTGGCCCTGGGCTTGTTGGTAGATGACGCGATCATCGCCGTGGAAATGATGGCGATCAAAATGGAGCAGGGCTACGACCGGCTCAAGGCTGCAAGTTTCGCCTGGACCAGTACCGCGTTCCCTATGCTCACCGGCACCCTGATCACGGCGGCGGGCTTCTTGCCAATTGCCACCGCGCAATCGAGCACCGGGGAATACACCCGCTCGATCTTCCAGGTGGTGACCATCGCACTGCTGGCCTCCTGGGTGGCAGCCGTGGTGTTTGTGCCGTACCTGGGGGAAAAACTCCTGCCCGACCTGGCGAAGATTCACGCCGCCAAACACGGTACCGACGGCCCGGACCCTTACGGCACACCCTTCTATCAGCGTGTAAGACGTCTGGTGGAGTGGTGCGTGCAACGGCGTAAAACCGTGATCGTGCTGACCTTGCTGCTGTTTATCGGCTCGGTTGCACTGTTCCGCTTCGTGCCGCAACAGTTCTTCCCGGCTTCCGGTCGCCTGGAGTTGATGGTCGACCTGAAACTGGCCGAGGGCGCTTCGCTCAGTAACACCGCCGAACAGGTCAAACGCCTGGAGGCGTTGCTCAAGGAGCATGCCGGCATCAACAACTATGTCGCCTACGCGGGCACCGGTTCGCCGCGGTTTTACCTGCCACTGGACCAGCAATTGCCCGCTGCCAGCTTCGCCCAGTTTGTGGTGCTGGCTAACACCATCGAGGAGCGAGAAAGCCTGCGCACCTGGCTGATCGAAACCCTCAACGAGCAATTTCCCGACCTGCGTTCGCGTGTCACACGGCTGGAGAACGGCCCGCCCGTAGGCTACCCGGTGCAGTTTCGCGTGACCGGCGAGCACATCGAAGAGGTGCGCGCGCTGGCGCGCAAAGTGGCGGCGAAGGTTCGCGAAAATACCCATGTGGTCAATGTGCACTTGGACTGGGAAGAGCCAAGCAAAATCGTGTACCTGAATATCGACCAGGACCGTGCCCGCGCCCTCGGTGTGAGCACTGCCAACCTGGCGAAATTCCTGCAGAGTTCCCTGACCGGCTCCAGCGTCAGCCAGTACCGTGAGGACAACGAATTGATCGAGATCCTCCTGCGCGGCACGGTGCATGAGCGTAGCGAACTGTCGCGCCTGCCGAGCCTTGCCGTGCCCACCGACAATGGTAAAAGCGTGGCGCTGTCGCAAATTGCCACCCTCGAATATGGCTTCGAAGAGGGCATCATCTGGCATCGCAACCGCTTGCCCACGGTGACTGTGCGGGCCGATATCTATGGCAAGGAACAGCCGGCGACCCTCGTGCAGCAGATCTTGCCGACGCTCGCCGATGTACGTGCCGAACTGCCGGATGGCTACCTGCTGGAAGTGGGCGGCACGGTTGAAGATTCAGCGCGTGGGCAAAACTCGGTGAAGGCCGGCGTGCCGCTGTTTATCGTGGTGGTGCTGACCTTGCTGATGCTGCAACTGCGCAGCTTTTCGCGCACGGCGATGGTCTTTCTCACCGCACCGTTGGGGCTGATCGGCGTGACCCTGTTCCTGCTGGTATTCCACCAACCCTTCGGCTTCGTCGCCATGCTTGGCACCATCGCGCTGTCGGGAATGATCATGCGTAACTCGGTGATTTTGGTGGACCAGATCGAGCAAGACATCAAGGCCGGCCTGGCACCTTGGCAGGCGATTATCGAAGCTACGGTCCGACGCTTTCGCCCGATTGTTCTGACGGCACTGGCGGCGGTGCTGGCGATGATTCCGCTGTCGCGCAGTGTGTTCTTCGGGCCGATGGCCGTGGCGATCATGGGAGGGTTGATCGTGGCTACGGCATTGACCTTGCTCTTTCTCCCGGCGCTTTATGCCGCGTGGTTTCGCGTCAAAAAGGACGCTGGATAATCAGGCTGTCATCTCGGTTGTCGGGGCGTAGAGAGTACGCGCCCCGTCACCGTGGGCATGCGGCAGAATGAGCAATTTTCCTATGTGAGAGATAGGAAGCTCACTACACGGGCCTAGGAACCTTTCCTTATTGATTGCCACTCAATGTTACCTGGTTGGCAGGTACCTACTGCTCTTGCTCGTCGGCAGAAACAGTAGTGATTGGAATGAATTTAAGGAGTTCGCCATGTGTATAGCTAGTTTGAAGGCTTTTCTGCGTCCGCCCAGCAGGCCAAAACCTCCTGAAAAGTGTAAACCCAGCCCTCCTGAACGTTGTAAGCCCAAGCGCCCCGGGTATTGCAAACCCAAGCCCCTTGAGAGTTTCAGACCCAAACCTCCTGAGGAATGCAGACCCAAGCCTCCTGAGGAATGCAAACCCAAACCCCCTGAGTATTGCATGCCCAAACCTCCTGAAGAGTGCAATCCCGAGCCCCCTCCTAAGTGTTGCTACATAAAAACCGTTGAGCTGACGATTGTCATGAAGGCGGCCATAAATTACTGACTTTGAGGCTCTTTTTTGCGCAAACGCCTCGAGAATACGAGGCGCTTGTGGGGGGCAGGGCAGATCGGCAGGTTTTACAGCGCGCCAAACACCTTCTTGGCCAAGCTGGTAGCCGCAGCCGCTGGATTCTTGCGAATCGTTTCTTCCTGCTGCGCAATCATCTTGAACAAACCATCCAGGGCCTGCTCGGTCACGTAGTTCTCAACGTTGGCGCTCTTGGCGTCCACCGCGCCAAAGGCCGCGGCCTTGCCGGCGAGGGCGTTGTACTGCTCGGCCACGCCGACTTTGTCGGTGGCGGCCTTGACGATAGGCAGGAACTTGGCGCGAATCTCTTCACGGCTGCTTTTGTTCAGGTACTGGGTGGCGGAGTCCTGGCCACCGCTGAGAATGCCCTTGGCGTCGGTCACGCTCATGTTCTTCACAGCGTTGACCAGGATCGGCTGGGCCTGAGTCACGGCGGTTTCCGCTGCCTTGTTCATGCTGGTTTCCAGCTGCGTGACCTGGTCACCCATGCCGAACATTTTCAACTTGTCGGCGACTTTGCCGAGTTTGCCCGGCAGGCCGATCTTCACGTCCGGGTTGTTGCTGAAACCACCGGGCGTCCCGAGCTGTTTCACAGCAATCTGTGCACCTTGGGTCAAGGCATCCTTGAGGCCGCCGCTGGCGTCACCCTGAGACAGGCTGCCGAGATCCAGGGCCATGGCGCTGGCGCCGAATAGCAAGCCAGCACACAGGGCGGTGAGGCGAAGAGATTTGCGGAGCATGGGCGCTTCCTTATGAAGTGGGAATGATCAGTGTGCAGCCGCATCCACGCGCAGGCGCAGCGGTTGTGGGTCCTGGCCGTTGAGCTGCACGGTGTGCCGCTCGGTGGTGATAAACAGTAGCTTGCCGTCCAGCTCGATGCGAGCGCTGACCGAGTATGTGTGGCCTGGCTTAACCTGGGCCGGGTCATAGCTCAGGTGAAACGGCAGCGGCACCTGGCCTTTGACCGGGCCTTTCTGTTCGGCGAGGGGCACGGCCGGGGCGTCCATCAGGGACACGTCCTGCAGGCTGACACTCAAGGTGGCGGCTGGCGGCAGGGCGATGCGTTGCAGGTAGAACACTTCGCCGTCGAGGCTGGCCTTCGGGGTTGGGGTCATCGAGTGGCAGGCTCCGAGCAGGGCGGTCAGGCCCAGGAGGATGAGTTTTTTCAAGGTGCGGCTCCTTTTCAACGGCGCCGGAATCCGCCCGGCGCCTCAATCAGTCTAGCGCTGTGCTTCAGGATTGACGGCAACCGGTTCGGCCGCAGCCTCGGCTGCGCCGTCCACGCGGTGCAAGGCAACTTGGCGGATCGACAGGCGAATATCCGCCGGCAGTACGCGTTTGGCGGCGCCTTCGGCCAGTTCGCCGAGCAGGTCGTGATAGCCCAGCTTGCCGGCTTCATCGCGGCGCAGCACATCTTGCTCCAGCAACGTCTGGATAAAATGTCGGAAAAGACTCTTGTCGAAGAATTCCGGGGCATTGAGGCCGTGCAGGATCGACAGGCGCTGGGCCATGATCGTGCACAGGTCTTCCAGCTCTTCGGCGCTGATGCTGTTCTGGCCGCTGTTGAGCAGTAACGAGATCGCCATGTAGAAACGTTGCAGGGTCTGGGCGATGCTCTTGGACAGCAGCGTCAGCAGCACAAAGTGCCGCGAACTCGGCGCCGGGCGCAGGTATACGGCGTTTTCGAAACGCAGCAGGCCTTGTTCGACAAACGCGTCCAGCCACTGGTCCACCACGCTGTCCAGATCCTCCAGCGACCAACGGATAAACAGCTCCGATTGCAGGTACGGGTAGAGCGCGTGGGTGTAGCGCAGGATCTGTTCGCGGGTCATGCGCGAACTGCTCTGGAAGAAGCTCGCCAGCAGCGCTGGCAGGGCGAAGATGTGCAGCACATTGTTGCGGTAGTAGGTCATCAGGACGGCATTCTGCTCATCCAGATAAACGATTTTGCCCAAGGCGTCGCTCTGTTCGGACAACAGGTTCATGTCCTTGACGTGCTTGATCAGCGCCAGGCCATCGCCATCCGGCAAAGTGGTATGGGGCGAGTAGGGCACACGACGCAACAACGCCAGGTACAGGTCCAGTTGGCGGGCCATGGCCTGTTCATCCAGCGCCAGGCGAGTGGTGGACAGTAGCGCCAGCGCGACCAGGTTCACCGGGTTCACCGCAGCGGCTTCGTTCAAGTGGCGCGCCACCTGTTCGCCGAGGCGATTGGTGGTCTCGTTGAGCCACGCCGGTTTGTAGTTCGGCCCCAGTTCCTGGGCGCGCCAGTCCGGTTGCTCGGCGTCGAGGAACTCCGCCAGCTTGATCGGCTCACCGAAGTTGACCGCCACTTGGCCGAAGCGCTGCTTGAGCGCGCCGACCACTTTGAAAATATCGAAGATCGACTCTTTCTTCTTGCTCGCGCCACGCAGTTCGCCCAGGTAAGTGCGGCCTTCGAGCACGCGCTCATAGCCGATATACACCGGCACGAACACGATGGGCATGCGCGAGGAACGCAGGAAGCTGCGCAAGGTGATCGCCAGCATGCCGGTTTTCGGTTGCAGCATGCGCCCGGTGCGCGAGCGCCCGCCTTCGACGAAGTATTCCACCGGGAAACCCTTGGTAAACAGGGTGTGCAGGTATTCGTTGAACACCGAGGTGTACAAAGGGTTGCCCTTGAAGGTGCGGCGCATGAAAAACGCACCGCCACGGCGCAGCAGGCTGCCGATCACCGGCATGTTGAGGTTGATGCCGGCGGCGATGTGCGGCGGGGTCAGGCCGTTCTTGAACAGCAGGTAGGACAGCAGCAGATAGTCGATGTGGCTGCGGTGGCAAGGCACGTAGATCACCTCGTAGCCTTGGGCCACCTTTTGCACGCCCTCGATGTTATTGACCTTGATACCGTCGTAGATCTTGTTCCAGAACCAGCTCAATACCACTTCCAGGAAGCGGATCGCGGTGTAGGTGTAATCCGAGGCAATCTCGTTGCCATAGCGCAGGGCCAGGGCCTTGGCTTTTTCCGGGGCGATCTTTTCGCGTTCGGCTTCATCCGCAATGGCTTGGCGTACCAGCGGCATATTGACCAGGCCCTTGACCAGATTACGCCGGTGGGACAGGTCGGGGCCGATCACTGCCGTCTTCAGGTTACGGAAGTGCACACGCAGGATGCGCTGGGCCATGCGTACGGTGCGTTCGTGGCCTTTATTGTGCTCGATCAATTCACGCAGGTTGATAGGCGCGGAGAATTGCACGCGGGTCTTGCGCCCCAGGATCAGGATGCTCAACAACCGGCGTAGACGCCCGGTGACCGCCCAGCTGTCGGCGAACAACAGCTTCCACGGGCTGGACTCGCTTTCGGGGGATTGGCCCCAGAACACACTGACCGGAATGATTTGTGCATTCTCTTCGGCGTGTTCAGTGAGGGTGTTGACCAGGCGCGTCAGGGTCGGCGGCGCACCGCGCTTGTCCTGGCGGCCGAGCCAATCCGGGTCTGGCGTGAGGTAGAAGAACGCCGCAGGCTCCATCAACGGCCCCACCGACACCGGCAGCACCGGACGTGGCAGGCCAGCCTTGGTGCACTCGGCATCGACCACCGCCAACTCGGTGAGGGAGGGTGATTGCAGGACGTAGAAAACCGGCCGGCTGCGGTCCAGGTTGAGGGTTAGGGACGACTGGTTGATCGTCTCCGAGCGAACCCAGAGGTACAACAGTCGGCGCAAGGTGCCGAACACCAGACGGCGGAACGGGGAGCGGGTCATAGGCGAGCTGCTTCAAGTGGAAAAAACCGAGCAGGCGCTCGGGCGGGTAGTGTGCCGTATTCGCCGAAAATCGGCAAAAAAGCAGCGATGTAAAGTTGAGTTGATGGTTTTTGAGCCTGTCTTATACTCGGCAGTTCAATGCGAGCGACTCAACAATAAAAAACCAGTGGGAGTGAACAGATGTCAACGCGCGAAACCGGCAATGTGAAGTGGTTCAACGATGCAAAGGGCTACGGCTTTATCCAGCGTGAGGATGGCAAGGATGTGTTTGTGCACTACCGCGCCATTCGCGGTGAAGGCCACCGTTCGTTGGCCGAGGGCCAGCAGGTGGAGTACGCCGTGGTGACGGGCGAGAAGGGCTTGCAGGCGGAGGATGTGGTGGGCCTGTAACAACTTTGTTTGATCGTTCCCACGCTCTGCGTGGAAACGCCTCTTGTGACGCTCCGCGTCACGCTTTGGGACGCAGAGCGTCCCAGGCTACTTTCCCACGCAGAGCGCGGGAACGATCTTCAGGCGGTCTTCCAGGTGATCTGTTCTTCACCGTCTTCGCTGATGCGAATCCAGGTGTCGGCACTTTCCTCACCTTCTTCCTCAACCCAGGTGCCCGGCGCGCAACGCACTTCGACGTTCAGCGCGGCAAACGCGGCGCGGGCGCAGGCGATGTCGTCGTCCCACGGGGTCTGGTCGCTTTCCAGGTACAGGCTGTTCCATTTGCCCACCGCCTTGGGCAGCCAGGTCACCGGCACGCTGCCGGCCTTGCACTTGTAGGTCTGGCCTTTCTGGACCCAGTCGGTACACGGGCCGAGTGCGGCGCCCAGCCAGGCAGCGATGGCCTTGTGATCGACGTCGGCGTCCTTCAGGTAAATCTCAATATCGGGTTGGCGCATGGATGTTCCTCGTTGCGGGATTCGAAAATCCATTCGCGGATGGGTGAACGTCAGTCATTGAAGCACGAAATAATCGTAACGCATCGACACCGTGACCTGCAGCGGCTCGGCCGCCTCGATCACCTCGTGGCGGCGCTCGGCACTGGCCCGCCAGCCGTGGGGCGTCATCGCCAGCAGGTTGGCGCGGTCCTGGGGTTCGGCCAGGCTCAGGGTGAATTCCAGGGTTTCACTGTGAGCAAGGCTCATACCGTCCGGCACCAGGGCCAGGTGTTTGTCGTCGGTGTACTCGCGTACCTCGTCGTAAAGACGCTCGCGCAGTTCCATCAAGTGGCCGCTGGTCGGGCCGACCTTCATCAAACCACCGCCGGGACTGAGCAGGCGCTTGGCCTCTTGCCAGTCCAACGGGCTGAACACGCTGGCGAGGAACTGGCAGCTGGCATCGGCCAATGGCACGCGGGCCATGCTGGCGATCAACCAGGTCAGCGCCGGGTTGCGTTTGCACGCGCGCTTGACCGCTTCCTTGGAGATATCCAGGGCATAGCCATCGGCGTGGGGTAGGGCCTGGGCAATTTGCGCGGTGTAGTAACCCTCGCCACACCCAATGTCGACCCAGCGCTGCGGTGCACGCTCGGCGGCCAGTTCGGCCAGGCGCTTGGCCACTGGCGCATAGTGGCCAGCGTTGAGGAAGTCGCGGCGCGCCTCGACCATGGCCAGGTTGTCGCCTGGGTCGCGGCTGTTCTTGTGCTGCACCGGCAACAGGTTCAAATAACCCTGGCGCGCGCGGTCGAAGCGGTGCCCGGCCGGGCACGCCACGCCATTGTCCACGGTATTGAGCGGTGCACTGCAAATGGGGCAGGCAAGCATCAGGCGAGCAACTTGATCAGGGTCTGGTAATAGATTTCGGTCAGCACGTCGAGGTCGCTGGCCAGGATGCGTTCGTTGACCTGGTGGATCGTCGCGTTCACCGGGCCCAGTTCGACCACCTGGGTGCCCAACGTTGCAATGAAGCGCCCATCGGAAGTACCGCCACTGGTAGACGCCTGGGTCTCGCGCCCGGTGATCGCCAGGATGCTGGCCGACACTGCATCCAACAGAGCGCCTGGCTCGGTGAGGAACGGCAGGCCCGACAGCGCCCACTCCACGTGCCAGTCCAGGCCATGTTTGTCGAGAATGGCCGCGACGCGTTGTTGCAGGCCCTCGACGGTGGATTCGGTGGAAAAACGGAAGTTGAACACCGCCGTCAGGTCACCCGGGATCACATTGGTGGCGCCAGTACCGGAGTTGAGGTTGGAAATCTGGAAACTGGTTGGCGGGAAGAACGCGTTGCCGTCATCCCAATGCTCGGCAGCGAGTTCGGCCAGGGCCGGTGCGGACAGGTGGATCGGGTTCTTTGCCAGATGCGGGTAAGCCACATGGCCCTGTACACCGCGCACGGTCAAGGTGGCGCCAAGGGAGCCTCGGCGGCCGTTCTTGACCACGTCGCCCACCAGGCTGGTGCTCGACGGTTCGCCGACGATGCACCAGTCCAGGCGCTCGTTGCGTGCGGCCAGGCGTTCGATCACGGCCTTGGTGCCGTGGTGCGCCGGGCCTTCTTCGTCGCTGGTGATCAGGAAGGCGACCGAACCCTTGTGGTCCGGGTAGTCGCTGACGAAACGTTCCGCCGCCACCAGCATCGCCGCCAGGCTGCCTTTCATGTCCGCCGCCCCACGGCCGCAGAGCATGCCGTTGTCATCGATCAACGCGTCGAACGGGTCGTTCTGCCAGGCCTGTACCGGGCCGGTCGGCACCACGTCGGTGTGACCGGCAAAACACAGCACCGGGCCTTCGTGCTTGCCGTGGGTGGCCCAGAAGTTGTCCACATCTTCGATGCGCATCGGTTCAAGCGCAAAACCGGCGTCGCCCAGGCGCTGCATCATCAGCTTCTGGCAATCGGCATCGATCGGTGTGACCGACGGGCGACGGATCAGGTCGATGGCAAGTTGAAGGGTCGGCGAAAGGTCGGCATGGGCCGTCATGGGGGGAACTCCGGAAATCGAGGCGGCGACGTTCTAACTGTAGGAGCGAGCTCGCTCGCGAAAAACTCAAGGGCACCGCGTGCATTCAGGATGCCCGCGTTATCGTTAACGATTTTCGCGAGCAAGCTCGCTCCTACAGTGATGGGTGTAAGGCACGCAAAAGGGCCGTTATCTTATAGCAAAACGGCGGCCAAAGGCCGCCGTTTAGTGCATCGCGTGACTTTTTACGCCGCCGGCGCAGCCTCAAGCGCCGTCGAAGGTTTGGGCAGCGACGACAAGAACGCCATGATCAGCGCCGCCACGTACGGCAGCGACTGTACCAGCAACATTACCACCCAGAAGCGAATGTCATTGCTCGGCAGGCCTTGCACCAGGTAGATCCCCAGCGCCGCGCCCCATAGCAGCAGCATGATGAACATTTCTTCGCGGGCTTCGGAAATCGCCACCCAGAAGCCGTGGTTATCCGCGTTTTTCGGTGTACGAAAGAACGGAATGCTGCTGGTGAAGAAGCCGTACAACACCGCTTTGGCGATGGTATGAGACAGCGCCAACCCGGCCAGTGCCGCGCAGAACGCATCTTTCAAGTTCACACCTACCGCACGACGATAGAGGAAGATGATCTTGCCGACTTTGAACACAAACAACGCCAACGGCGGGATCGCGAAAATCAGCAATGGCGGGTCGACCCGAGTCGGCACGATGATCATCGCCGCAGACCACAACAGGGCGCCGACGGTAAAGAAGATGTTCATGCCGTCGGCCACCCACGGCAACCAGCCCGCAAGGAAGTGGTAGCGCTGGCCACGGGTCAGTTCGGTGTCTTTACCGCGCAACAGGCTGGCGGTGTGGCGCTTGATGATCTGGATCGCGCCATAGGCCCAGCGGAAACGCTGTTTCTTGAAATCGATAAAGGTATCCGGCATCAAACCCTTGCCGTAGCTGTCGTGGTAGTACGCCGCAGACAGGCCTTTTTCGAACACGCGCAGGCCCAGTTCGGCGTCTTCACAGATGCACCAGTCGGCCCAGCCCAGCTCTTCAAGCACCGAGCGGCGGGTCATGGTCATGGTGCCGTGCTGGATGATCGCGTCACGGTCGTTACGGGTGACCATGCCGATATGGAAGAAGCCTTTGTATTCGGCGTAGCAGAGCTTCTTGAAGGTGCTTTCGTTCTGGTCGCGGTAATCCTGGGGCGACTGCACCACGGCGATTTTCGGGTCGGCGAAGTGCGGCACCATGTGCTTGAGCCAGTTCGGCGATACGCAGTAGTCCGAGTCGATCACTGCGATCACTTCGGCATCCTTGGCGGTGTGCGGGATCAGGTAGTTCAGCGCGCCGCCCTTGAAACCGGCCAGGGGCGCGACGTGGAAGAACTTGAAGCGCGGGCCGAGGGTTTCGCAGTAGTCGCGCACCGGCTCCCACACCGCCGGGTCCTTGGTGTTGTTGTCGATGATCAGGACTTCATAATCCGGATAGTCGAGGGCGGCCAGGGCGTCGAGGGTCTGCTTGACCATTTCCGGTGGCTCGTTGTAGCACGGCACGTGGATCGACACTTTCGGGCGGTAGTCCGAGTCGCCTTCCACGGGCAGGAATTCACGCCGGCGCTTGTGGGTCCACACCGCTTCTGCCAGCTCATGGGCTTCGGTCAGCAACACAATGAACACGCCCAGGGCGCCGAGTGCCAGCAACACCCCGACCGTCACGCTGAACCAGGTGCTGTATTGCTGGCTGTAGTCGTAGCCGATCCAGACCAGCACCGACCCGCACAGGAACGCAATGAAGGTCAGGAAGGTACGGCCCCGCTGGCGCAGGGCCGAGCCGTCGATCATCAACAGGGTCAGGGACAGCAGCGCAAGCACCACCGAACCGATGGCCAGTACCCGCCATTGCGGAATCGCCACCACCGGGCCGTCAAAATTGAATTTCTGCTGGCGCGCGGCATTGAATACACCCCAATACGCACCCGCCGACCCTTCGTCGCTGACCTTCCACGGCTGGTCGAAGGCCTCGATCACAAAGTAGTTGTAACCCTGGCGGTTGAGCTTGTTGACCAGCGTACGCAGGTAAATCGCCTGGTCGGCCGGCGACGACTCATTGCCACCGCGCATACGGCCGTTGCTCGGCCAGCCCACTTCCGATAGCAGCAGTGGCTTTTTCGGGAAGGCTTTCTTCAGGTCCTTGGCGCGGTCGAGAACGTACTGGCCGGCCTTGTCCATTGGGATGTATTCCCAGAACGGCAGGATGTGCGCGGCGATCAGGTCGACGTGCTTGGCCAGTTGCGGGTTCTTTTCCCAGATGTGCCATTGCTCGGAGGTGGTCACCGGGACTTTCACGGCGGCGCGCACGCGGTCGAGCAGCACGATCAGGGCTTCGGGGGTGATTTCTTCACGGAACAACGCTTCGTTGCCCACCACTACGCGCACGACGCTGCGCGAGGTGTTGGCGATCTCGATAGCGCGCTGGATCTCCCGCTCGTTACGCTCAAGGTCCGGGCTGATCCAGATCCCCAGGGTCACGCGCAGGCCAAACTCTTCGGCCAGCTTGGGTATATCCCCCAGGGGGCCGTCCACCGAGTAGGTACGGATGTTGTCCGTCAGCTTGCTCATGATCGCAAGGTCCTGACGCATCTGTTCGTCGGTAGGGTACTGGCCTTTCTGCGGGTACTGGCCTTGCTGGAACGGCGAGTAGGAAAAACCGGAGATCTGATCGGGCCAGTTGGGAGCGGTGACCGGGCGGTTGATCAGCGCCCAGAAACCGGTGAACAGCGCGGCAATTGCCAGCACCACCACCAGGTTGAGTCCAAATTTACGCGATGCCATGGTTATGTCGGGTTCCAAAGGGTGCGGAACGAAAGAGGTGTCGGCCTGCGCCGAACGGCGCGCATCCTACACTGGCGCTTCCCTGAGCGTACAGCAGACAGAGAAAAGCCGGACGTTAGTCTGCGAAACTCCATCTAAGTTCTTCACTTGTAACTTGTAGCTTAAAACTTGCCGCTCCGTAGCCCTATAATGCGCGCCGGTTTTTGGGGTAATGATGATGAGTACAGAAGATCCGCGGTTTGCAGGCGTCGCCCGCTTGTACGGGCTTGAGGGCCTGGAGCGCTTGAAAGCGGCCCATGTGGCGATTGTCGGCGTCGGCGGCGTGGGTTCCTGGGCGGCGGAAGCGATTGCCCGCTGCGGGGTGGGCGAGATTTCGCTGTTTGACCTGGACGATGTCTGCGTCAGCAACAGCAACCGCCAGTTGCATGCCTTGGACAGCACCGTGGGCAAGCCCAAGGTCGAAGTGATGGCCGAGCGTTTGCGCGGTATTAATCCTGAGTGCACCGTGCACGCGGTGGCAGACTTCGTCACCCGCGACACCATGGCCGAGTACATCACCCCGACTATCGACTGCGTGATCGACTGCATCGACGCGGTCAACGCCAAGGCGGCGCTGATTGCCTGGTGCAAGCGTCGCAAGATCCAGATCATCACTACTGGCGGTGCCGGCGGGCAGATTGACCCCACGCTGATCCAGGTATGCGACCTGAACCGCACCTTCAATGATCCGCTGGCGTCGAAAGTACGCTCTACCTTGCGCCGCGATTATGGCTTTTCGCGCACGGTGACCCGTCATTACAGCGTGCCCTGCGTGTTTTCCACCGAACAACTGCGCTATCCCAAACCCGATGGCAGTATCTGTTTGCAGAAGAGTTTTGTCGGCGACGGGGTCAAGCTTGACTGCGCGGGAGGGTTTGGCGCGGTGATGATGGTCACCGCCACGTTCGGCATGGTGGCGGCGACCAAGGCGGTGGACAAGATTGTGGCGGGAGTGCGCAGGCCGTCGGAGCGCATCAAACCCAGCTAAATCTCATTGCCGAACATAGATCCAGATTGTGGGAGCTGGCTTGCCTGCGATAGCGGTGTGTCAGCCACTGAAAATACTGACTGATTCGCCGCTATCGCAGCATAGGTATCTACACAACTTCGGCACGACGCTAAATCTGTGGCGAGGGAGCTTGCTCCCGTGACGGCCTGGCAGCCGACACAGATATAACTGATGCCCCGCGATCCAATGTGGGAGCTGGCTTGCCTGCGAAGACGGCCTGACAGTCAACACAGTTGGACCGTGTACATATCCATTCCTGCGGTAACGGCCACTTAGGGTTCCGCTTTTACAGCGGCTCACTTTTGAAAAGCGCAAAAGTAAGCAAAACGCTCTTGCCCCACCACTCGGCACCTCGCCCAGGCTCGGTGTGCCCGTAATCCGCCAGTGATTTGGGGGGCCGCCGCCACGCGCCATCCATGGCGCGGGGCGGCTAAACCGGCATCCCTGCCGGTTTACCCCCCAAATCCCTGTCGAATTCCGGCCAGCGTGGTTTAACGGGGCGCCTAAGATCAAGATCAAGAGCGGCTCGCTTCGCATCGTAGTTACCGTCGTCGGCTACAACCTACAGAGTTATGTAGATACCTATGCCTTCATGTGGGAGCGGGCTTGCTCGCGAAAGCGGTGGGTCAGTTTTCACATGTGCTAGCGGATACATCGCCTTCGCGAGCAAGCCCGCTCCCACAAGTAGGTGGCAACTAGCAGACTGACGGTTATTGTCAGAAATTTCCCACAGGAGTACAAATGTACTCCATGACAAACCTGACTCCCCGCCGCACCGCCATCCTGACCTTCATTCGCGAGCGCATCGCGCAACAAGGCCAGCCTCCCAGCCTCGCCGAGATCGCCGAGGCGTTCGGCTTCGCCTCGCGCAGCGTCGCCCGCAAGCATGTGGTGGCGCTGACCGAAGCTGGGTTTATCGAGGTCAACCCCAACCAGGCCCGTGGCATTCGCTTGCTCAATCAACCTGCGCGTCCCGAGTGGCTGGATGTACCGGTGCTCGGCCGTGTGGCGGCCGGTCGGCCGATTGGCGCCGATGCCGAGGTGCACAGCCGCTTGCAACTGGACCCCGCCACTTTCGCCAAAACCCCCGATTACCTGCTGCGGGTGCAGGGCGATTCGATGATTGAAGATGGCATTCTCGATGGCGACCTGGTGGGCGTGCGCCGCAGTGCCGAAGCCTTGAACGGGCAGATTGTGGTGGCGCGCCTGGACGGCGACGTCACTATCAAGCGTTTCGAGCGCAACGGCGACAGGGTTCGCTTGTTGCCGCGCAACCCGGCCTATCAACCCATCGTGGTCGGGCCCGAGCAGGACCTGGCCATCGAAGGCGTGTTCTGCGGCCTGGTGAGGCAAGGCTGATGGGCGCCGTGGTTGCCCTGGACTCGCTGTTCCATGGCGGGCGAGTCTGGAAGGGCCGGCCCGCCGCACCCCCGGCCAGCGTGCACCTCACGGGGCTGGCGGCGCTGGATGCGGTGCTGCCCAGTGGCGGCTGGCCGGAATCGGCCTTGAGTGAAATCCTGATGGCCCAGGACGGGGTGGGCGAGTTGCAACTGGTGCTGCCTACCCTGGCGCGCCTGTCGGCCTTGGGCGAGCGCATTGTGCTGGTGGCGCCGCCCTATACCCCCTATCCCCATGCGTGGCAGAACGCCGGGGTGGATGTGCGCCAGCTGTCCATCATCCGGGCCGAGGAGCGTGACGCGTTGTGGGCGGTGGAGCAATGCCTGCGTTCTGGCAGTTGCGGGGCGGTGTTGTGTTGGCCGCGCAAGGCCGATGATCGTGCCTTGCGGCGTTTGCAGGTGGCGGCCGAAACCGGGCAGACCCTGGCGTTTGCCTGGCGCTCCCTGAGCGAGGCGATCAATGCCTCGCCTGCCGCCCTGCGCCTGGCGGTCGAGGCCAGGCCCGCGCAAGTGCGGGTGCTCAAGTGCCGTGGCGGGCTGGCCCATCCGGCGCCAATTGCCCTGGCGGGGCATTGAGGTTGCCATGCGTTGGGTGTGTATTGTCTTCCCGCAATTGGCGCTGGACGGGGCACAGCGTGTGCACCCCGAACCCGAGCAGCCTATGGCGCTGCTGGCCGGCACGCCGCAGCGGCGCGTGTTGCAAACCGTCAACGCCGCCGCACGCGCCTTGGGCCTGCGCCCCGGGCAATCGTTGACGGCAGCCCATGCCCTGGTCAAGCAGTTTGCCTGTGTCGAATACGACCCGCTGGAGATCGAGCGCCTGCAGCAGTTTCTGGCCGCCTGGGCCTACCGATTCAGCTCCCAAGTCAGCCTGTATTACCCACGGGCCTTGTTGTTCGAGATCGAATCGAGCCTGGGCCTGTTCGGCCCCTGGCCGCAACTTGAGGCGCGTTTGCGCAAAGAGCTGACCGAACTTGGCTTTCGTCATCGCATCGTCGCTGCGCCCAACCCGGCGGCGGCGCGGATATTGGCAAACGGCTACGACGGCCTGGCCGTGGCCGATGACAGCGCCCTGATGCAGGCCCTGGCGTCGCTGCCTGTCGACCGTGCAGGCCTTGAACCCCAGGCCGCCACCGCCTTGTCGCGCATGGGCCTGCGCAGCCTGGCCCAGGTGCAGGCCTTGCCCCGGCATACCCTGGCGCGACGTTTTGACGCCAGCCTGCTCAAGCACCTCGACGCCCTGAGCGGGCAGCGGCCATTGGCCCTGGATTTTTATCAACCGCCCGACCAGTTCGATGCACGCATCGAGTTGAATTTCGATGTGCAATCCCACCAGGCGCTGTTGTTCCCCTTGCGGCGTTTGACCGGCGACCTGTCCGCTTTCCTGTGCGGCCGCGACAGTGGCGTGCAGCGCTTTGACCTGCACCTGGAACACGCCCAGGCACAAGACAGCGTGATCAAGGTGGGCCTGCTCAGCGCCGAGCGCGAGCCTTCAATGTTGTTCGAACTGGCCCGTGGGCGCCTGGAGCAGGTACAGGTCACCGCGCCGGTGCGGGGTGTGCGCCTGGTGGCCGAGGACTTGCCGGTGTTCGTGCCGCAACGCCAGGACCTGTTCGACGACCGCCCGCAACAAACCCTGCCGTGGGAACAGTTGCGCGAACGCCTGCGTGCACGCCTGGGGGATGAGGCGGTGCAGGGCCTGCGTTTTCAGGCCGACCATCGCCCCGAATGCGCCTGGCAGGCTGCGACCGACCACCAGGCGTGCCCGAGCTTGAACAAGGTCCGCCGCCCAGGCTGGTTATTGCCGCAACCGACCTTGCTGGCCGAACACGGCGTACAGATCCTGATGGGTCCGGAGCGCATTGAATCGGGCTGGTGGGATGGCGCCGATGTCCGCCGCGACTATTACCTGGTCCAGACCCGCGCCGGCCAGCAGGGTTGGGCCTATCGCACGGTGGGGCAAGGCGATGGGCTGTGGTTGCAAGGGTGGTTTGCATGAGCATCCCCTCAGCTGGAGCGCACTTACTGTGGCGAGCACGCTTGCTTGCGCTGGGGTGCGCAGCGCCCCCAATAAAAGCCGGAGACTGCTGCGCAGTCAGCGGGAGCAAGCTCCCTCGCCACAGCAAGCTCGCTCCTACAACAGGGGGTGGGGGCGCATGAATTATGCCGAGCTGCACTGCCTGTCCAATTTCAGCTTCCAGCGTGGTGCCTCCAGTGCGCTGGAGCTTTTCGAGCGCGCCAAGCGCCAAGGCTACAGCGCCCTGGCGATCACCGATGAATGCACGCTGTCAGGCATCGTGCGTGCCTGGCAAGCCGCCAAAGCCGTGGACTTGCCGTTGATTATCGGCAGCGAAATGCACATCGAAAATGGCCCGAAACTGGTGCTGCTGGTGGAGAACCTGAGCGGTTACCAGCACCTGTGCCGGCTGATCACCCTGGCCCGGCGTCGGGCTGAAAAGGGCAGTTATCGCCTGCTACAGGAAGATTTCGAGCAACCGTTGCCCGGCCTGTTGGCGTTGTGGGTGGCGCAAGACAGCGACACCCAGGCCAGCCTCGACTGGCTGCGCCGCACCTTCGACCAGCGCCTGTGGCTGGCGGTGCACCTGCACTGTGGGCAGGACGATGCGCGCCATCTGCAACAGCGCTTGCAACTGGCCCATAGCCTGCAAATCCCTGCCGTGGCCTGCGGCGATGTGCATATGCATGCGCGGGGCCGCCGTGCCCTGCAAGACACCATGACCGCCATCCGTCACCACGTGCCGGTGGCCGAAGCCGGCACGCGCCTGCACCCCAATGGCGAACGCCACCTGCGCAGCCTCGATGCGCTGGCGGCGCTGTATCCCCAGGCCTTGCTGGATGAAACCCTCGCCATCGCGCGGCGCTGCACCTTCGACCTCGGCCAGTTGCGCTATCACTATCCACGCGAGCTGGTACCCGCCGGGCATGACGCCCAATCCTGGCTGCGCACCCTCACCGAAGAAGGCATCGCCCAGCGCTGGCCCGAAGGCATCGACGACAAGACCTTGCAGCAAATCCATCGTGAACTGCAGCTGATCAGCGAGCTGGGTTACGAAAGCTATTTCCTTACGGTGCATGACATCGTGCGTTTCGCCCGCAGCCGTTCGATCCTGTGCCAGGGCCGTGGTTCGGCGGCTAACTCGGCGGTGTGTTTTGCCCTGGGCATCACCGAAATCAACCCGAGCCTTACCAACCTGCTGTTCGAGCGCTTCCTGTCCAAAGAGCGCAACGAGCCGCCGGACATCGACGTGGACTTTGAGCACGAGCGCCGCGAAGAGGTGCTGCAATACGTGTTCCAGCGCTATGGCCGCACCCGTGCAGCCTTGACGGCGGTGGTCAGCAGTTACCATGCCACGGGCGCGGTACGTGATGTGGCCAAGGCCCTCGGGCTGCCGGCGGACCAGATCAACGCCTTGGCCGATTGCTGCGGGCGCTGGAGCGATGAGGCGCCGCCGTTGGAGCGCCTGCGTGAAAGCGGCTTCGACCCGGACAGCCCACTGCTGCGGCGTGTCTTGACGTTGACCCAGCAACTGATCGGTTTTCCGCGGCACCTGTCCCAGCACCCTGGCGGCTTTGTGATCAGCGAATACCCGCTGGACACCCTGGTGCCGGTGGAAAATGCGGCCATGGCCGAGCGCACCATTATCCAGTGGGACAAAGACGACCTCGACGCCGTCGGTTTGCTCAAGGTGGACATCCTTGCCCTGGGCATGCTCAGCGCGATCCGCCGCTGCTTCGATTTGCTGCGCCGACATCGCCACCGGGACTTGAGCCTGGCCACGATTCCCAAGGAAGACCCGGCCACCTACGCCATGATCAGCAAGGCCGACACCATCGGTGTGTTCCAGATCGAGTCGCGGGCGCAGATGTCGATGTTGCCCCGGCTCAAGCCGCAGACGTTTTATGACCTGGTGATCGAGGTTGCCATTGTGCGGCCTGGGCCGATCCAGGGCGGCATGGTGCATCCGTACTTGCGTCGACGGAATAATGAAGAGCCCACCACCTATCCGTCGCCGCAATTGAAGGCCGTGCTGGAACGCACCCTGGGCATCCCGCTGTTCCAGGAACAGGTGATGCAAATCGCCATGGTCGCCGCCGACTACAGCCCCGGCGAGGCCGACCAGTTGCGCCGCTCCATGGCCGCCTGGAAACGCCACGGTGGCCTGGAGCCCCATCAGCAGCGCCTGCGCACCGGCATGCTGAAGAATGGCTACACCGAAGCCTTTGCCGCGCAGATTTTCGAGCAGATCAAGGGCTTTGGCAGCTATGGTTTCCCGGAGTCCCACGCCGCCAGTTTCGCCTTGCTGACCTATGCCAGTTGCTGGCTCAAATGCCATGAGCCGGCGGCCTTTGCCTGCGCCCTGATCAACAGCTGGCCCATGGGCTTCTACAGCCCGGACCAGATCCTGCAGGACGCCCGGCGCCATCGCTTGCAGATCCGCCCGGTAGATGTGCAGGCCAGCGACTGGGAATGCAGCCTGGAGCCCATCGACGGCCAGCAACCGGCGATTCGCCTGGGCTTGCGCATGATCTCGGGGTTTCGCGAGGACGACGGGCGGCGTATCGAAGCGGCGAGGCAGCAGCGGCTGTTCAATGACATCGCTGACCTGGACGCGCGCGCCGGGCTGGATACGCGTGCCCAGGCGCTGCTGGCGGATGCCGGGGCCTTGCGCGCCCTGGCCGGCAACCGCCATCAGGCGCGCTGGGACGTGGCCGGTGTGCATCAGCAACTGGGCTTGTTTGCCGGCCTGCCGAGCCCCGATGAAACGCGGGTGGCATTACCCGAGCCCACGGTAGGCGAAGATTTGCACGCCGATTACGCCACCCTCGGTACGACCCTGGGGCCCCATCCCCTGGCACTATTGCGCGCCGAGTTACGCCGGCGCCGCTGCCGCAGTTCCCAGGAGTTGCTGGCGGTGGAACATGGGCGCAACGTGAGCATCGCCGGGCTGGTCACAGGGCGCCAGCGCCCGGGCACGGCGAGCGGCGTGACCTTTGTCACCCTGGAAGATGAGTTCGGCAACCTCAATGTGGTGGTCTGGCGCGACCTGGCCGAGCGTCAGCGCCAGGCGCTGGTGGGCTCGCGTTTGCTCAAGGTGGACGGCCGTTGGGAGGCGGTAGGTGAGGTGCGGCATTTGATCGCGGGGCGCCTCACCGATTTGACGCCGTTGCTGGATGGAATGGTGGTGCGCAGCCGGGATTTTCATTAGTTCCAGGGGTTTGTGCATTCCTCTGTGCTCAGGATGAAACCATCCACCGCTGGCGCGCTCCAAAACTTGCGACTGTCTTGTCCCTGCACAGAGCCCAATCATGCAATTTTTATCCAACCCCCATGGCTGTGAAGGCTGGGCCGGCGAAATGGCCCAGCGGATTCGCACGTTTGACTGGTCAAGTACCGACCTTGGCCCCTTGGATCAGTGGTCCACGAGCCTGGCTTGCACCGTGCAAATGATGCTCGCCTCACCCGTGCCGATGGTGATGCTGTGGGGGCGGGCGGGGTACATGATCTACAACGACAGCTATTCGGTATTTGCCGGCGGGCGCCATCCCTACCTCTTGGGCACTCCGGTCGAACTGGGCTGGCCGGAGGTGGCCGAGTTCAATCGGCATGTGGTGGATACGTGCCTGGCGGGCGGTACCTTGTCGTTCAATAACAAGGAGCTGGTGTTATCGCGTCACGGCCAACCGGAAAGCGTATGGCTGGACCTCTATTACAGCCCCGTGGCCGGGGACAACCAACAGCCGGCCGGGGTGCTGGCGATTGTGGTGGAAACCACTGAACTGGTGAAGTCCGAGCGGGTGCGCCAGGAGCTCACCCATAATCTGGAGCAACGCGTAGCCGCTGAAGTGCAGGCGCGGTCTGCCGCAGAAGACCAGTTGCGCCAGTCACAGAAGCTGGAAGCGATTGGCGGCCTGACCGGTGGCGTGGCCCATGACTTCAATAACCTGCTGCAAGTGATCGCCGGCAACCTGCATTTGCTCGCCCGGCATGAGCCGGACAATTGTCAGGTGCAACGTCGCGTCACCGCGGCCATCGCCGCCGTGGAGCGAGGGGCCAAGCTGTCGTCGCAACTGCTGGCCTTTGCCCGTCGCCAGCCCTTGTCTCCGGCGGTGTACAACCCGCAGCGCATCTACGCCGGCCTGGGCGAGCTGTTGCAACGGGCGTTGGGGGAAACCATCCATATCGACGTGCAACTGCCCCAGGACTCCTGGTGCATCAATGTCGACCGCAACCAGCTGGAAAACGCGCTGCTCAACCTGGCGATCAACGCCCGCGATGCCATGCAAGGCGAGGGTGTGATTCGTATCACCGGGGAAAACGTCATCCTCAACCCGGACGATTGCATCGGTAAAAGCATCAAGCCCGGCGAATACGTGCGCCTGGCAGTGGCCGACACCGGCGTGGGCATGTCCGAGGCGACCCTCAAGCGCGCATTCGAACCCTTCTTTACCACCAAGCGCGAAGGCCACGGCACCGGCCTGGGGTTGAGCATGGTGTTCGGTTTTGTGCGCCAAAGTGGCGGGCACGTGGACATGTGGAGCGAGGAGGGCAAGGGCTCGGTGGTGCAGATGTATTTCCCCCACTGCCTGGAGCCTGAATGCCTCGACGACTACAGTGATGCGGACCTGCAAGGCGGCGGCCAGGAAACCATCCTGGTGGTCGAGGACAACGAAGGCGTGCGCCTGACGGTGGTCGAGTTGCTGCAGCAGTCGGGTTATACCGTACTGACCGCCGAGGATGGCGACCGCGCGATGCAAGTGTTGCAGCGCGGCGTGTCGCCGGACCTGATCTTCACCGATGTGGTGATGCCGGGTCGGGTCAAGAGCACCGACCTGGCCACCTGGGCCCGCGCGCAGAACCCGCCGGTGCCGGTGCTGTTTACCTCTGGCCACACCCGCGACATTCTGTCTTCCAATCATCTGCTCAGCGCCGATATCCACCTGCTGAGCAAACCCTACAGTCCCGATGCCCTGACCCAACGCGTGCGCAGGGTGCTAAGCGCAAGACAAGGTTGCCCATGACTTCACAGCGCAACATCCCACCGCTCACCGCCCGGCAAACCGGCTTTGTCAGGGTGCGTGGCGCCCGTGAACATAATTTGCGCAATGTCGATGTGGATATTCCCCGGGACGCCCTGGTGGTGTTTACCGGCGTGTCTGGCTCCGGCAAATCGTCCCTGGCGTTTTCCACGGTGTACGCGGAGGCCCAGCGCCGCTATTTCGAATCGGTGGCGCCCTATGCGCGGCGCTTGATCGACCAGGTCGGCGTGCCGGACGTAGACAGCATCGAAGGCTTGCCGCCTGCCGTGGCCCTGCAACAGCAACGGGGTACACCCAGTGCGCGCTCGTCGGTGGGCAGTGTCACCACCTTGTCGAGCTTGATCCGCATGCTCTATTCCCGCGCCGGCCGCTATCCGAAAGGGCAGGCCATGTTGTATGCCGAGGACTTCTCGCCGAACCTGCCCCAGGGCGCGTGCCCGCAATGCCACGGCCTGGGCCGCGTGTATGAAGTGACCGAAGCGCTGATGGTGCCCGATCCGTCCTTGACCATCCGCCAGCGTGCAGTGGCGTCCTGGCCGTTGGCGTGGCAGGGCCAGAACCTGCGCGACATCCTCGTGACCCTGGGTTATGACGTGGACATCCCGTGGCGCGAGCTGCCGAAAAAGCAGCGCGACTGGATCCTGTTCACCGAAGAAACCCCCACCGTACCGGTGTACGCCGGCTTCACCCCGCAGCAGACCCGCGAGGCGTTGAAACGCAAGTTGGAGCCCAGTTACCAAGGCACCTTCAGCGGCGCTCGGCGCTATATCCTGCACACCTTCGCCCACACCCAAAGCGCGCTGATGAAAAAGCGTGTATCGCAGTTCATGCAAGGCAGTGCTTGCCCATTGTGCGAGGGCAAACGCCTGAACCAGGCGGCGTTGTCGGTGAAGTTTGCCGGGGTGGATATCGGTGAGCTGTCGCAATTGTCCCTGGCGCAATTGGCCGAGTTGCTGCAGCCGGTGGCCGCGGGGCACGACACGATGAAGCTGTCGGTGGAAAAACGCCTGGCGGCCCAGCGCATCGCCCAGGACCTGCTCGAACGGGTCAACACCTTGATCGAACTGGGCCTGGGCTATCTGTCCCTGGAGCGCAGCACGCCGACCCTGTCGTCCGGGGAACTGCAGCGTCTGCGCCTGGCTACCCAATTGGGCTCGCAGTTGTTCGGTGTTATTTATGTGCTCGATGAGCCTTCGGCGGGCCTGCACCCGGCGGATGGCGAAGCATTGTTCACCGCGCTTGATCGTTTGAAGGCCGCGGGCAATTCGCTGTTTGTGGTGGAACATGACCTGGAAACCATGCGCCGCGCCGACTGGCTGATCGACGTGGGCCCGGCTGCCGGCGAACATGGCGGGCAAGTGCTGTACAGCGGGCCGCCCGCAGGGTTGGCGGATGTCGAGGCCTCGCAGACCCGCGAATACCTGTTTGCCTCACCTCGCCCGGCCAATGCGCCAAGCCGCGAGCCGGCCGGTTGGCTGAAGCTCAAAGGCGTGACGCGAAATAACCTGAAAGATTTGAACGTGGATTTCCCGCTGGGCTGTTTCACCGCGGTGACGGGGATTTCCGGCTCGGGCAAATCCAGCCTGGTCAGCCAGGCGCTGCTGGAATTGGTGGGCACGGGCCTGGGGCGTGTGCTGGAAAGCGACGACGAACCGAGCCTGGAAGATGCTGCACCGCAAGCCAGTGGCGGGCGCATCAGCGCCGGGCTCGAGCACATTCAGCGCCTGGTGCAGGTGGACCAGAAGCCCATCGGCCGCACGCCGCGTTCCAACCTGGCGACCTACACCGGGCTGTTCGACAACGTGCGCAAACTGTTTGCCGCCACGCCAGCGGCCAAGAAACGCAATTACGATGCCGGGCAGTTCTCCTTCAACGTCGCCAAGGGCCGTTGCCCGAACTGTGAGGGTGAAGGTTTTGTCAGCGTTGAATTGCTGTTCATGCCCAGCGTGTACGCGCCATGCCCGACCTGTCATGGCGCGCGCTATAACCCCGACACCCTGGCGATCAAATGGCAGGGCTTGAACATCGCCCAGGTGCTGGGGTTGACGGTGGAGCAAGCGGTGCAGGTGTTTGCCGAGCAGCCGGGCATCCTGCGTTCGTTAGTCGTGCTGCGCGATATCGGCCTGGGTTATCTGCGCCTCGGGCAGCCGGCCACCGAGTTGTCGGGCGGTGAGGCACAGCGCATCAAGCTCGCTACCGAGTTGCAACGCAATGCCCGGGGCGCCACCTTGTATGTGCTGGACGAGCCGACCACCGGGTTGCACCCCAGGGATGTCGATCGTTTGCTCAGCCAACTGAACCAGCTGGTGGATGCGGGGCATACGGTGGTTGTGGTGGAGCATGAAATGCGCGTGGTGGCCCAAAGTGACTGGGTGATTGATATCGGGCCGGGAGCAGGGGACTTGGGCGGGAGAGTCGTGGCGTGTGGGGCGCCGCAGAAAGTGGCCAAGAGCAAGACCAGCCGGACTGCGCCGTTTCTTGCTCGGGAGCTGGTCTGACTGGAGGCTGGCCTTTTGTGGGAGCTGGCTTGCCTGCGATGATGGCCCCCAGCCGACCCCTATCTGCCTGATCCAACACGATCCATTTGCATTGTCTGTGGAAGCAGTGTTTGGCTCAGCGGATCGAGTCCAGCATGCGCCCCAACATGGCATCACATCCCGCCAACTGCGCTACGCTCACAAACTCATCCGGCTTATGCCCCTGCTCCATGCTCCCAGGCCCGCATACCACGGTGGGAATGCCCGCCGCATCAAACAGCCCGCCTTCGGTGCCAAACGCTACGGTGCCGAACGCTTGCGAGCCGCAAAACGCCGCAATCAGCTGCGCCGCCTGGCTGTGTTCATCCGTGACCAGCCCCGGGTAGGCCGACAGCTCTGTGAACCGAATGGAGCTCTGCTTGCTGACCGCCTGCATACGCGGCAGTACTTGCTGCATGGCGTACGCTTGCAGTTCTTGAGCGACTTCAGCGGGGTCCGAGGCGGGCAGGGCGCGTACTTCAAAGTCAAAGCGACAATCGGCCGGGACGATGTTCAATGCCTTGCCACCACTGATCAGGCCGGTCTGTACCGTGCTGAAAGGTGGGTTGAAACGTGGGTCCTGGTGCGAACGCAAGCGCTGGCCGATGCGCCCGAGTTCGCAGATCAGATCGGCGGCATGTTCGATCGCATTCACCCCCGAGGGCGCATACGCCGAATGACATGCTTGACCCTGTATGTCGCAGCGCATCGCCAACTTGCCCTTATGACCCAACACCGGTTTGAGTTCGGTCGGTTCGCCGATGATGCACAGCATGGGTTTCACCGGACGCTGTTCCAAAACAGCGAGCAATGAGCGTACGCCCAGGCATCCGACTTCTTCATCGTAGGACAGGGCGATATGCACCGGCAGGCGCAACGGCGTTTTGACCAGTGCGGGTACCAACGCCAGTACGCACGCGATATACCCCTTCATGTCGGCGGTGCCGCGCCCGAACAGCTTGCCGTCACGCTCGGTCAACGTGAACGGCGGCAGGGTCCAGGGTTGCCCATCCACTGGCACCACGTCGGTATGCCCCGACAGCACGATACCTGGCAGCTCAACCGGGCCGACGCTGGCAAACAGGTTGGCCTTGGTGCGTTGCGCGTTGTAGACCAACTCGCTGGCGATACCAAACCCGGCCAGGTAATCGCGCACAAACTCGATCAACTGAAGGTTGGACTCACGGCTGGTGGTGTCGAAGCCCACCAGCGTTTCCAGCAGGTCGCGGCTGCGGCTCATCGCTCGTCTCCGGCCACGCCGTAGCCGGGGGAGCGGTCGGGGGCGAGGGCGCGATCGATATAGTCCTGTACCTGTGGGCGGTAGGCGTCCCAGAGTTTTTGCAATTCGCCAATCGGCGCTTCGTCGGCCCAATCCACGCGCAAGTTGATGATCGGCCAAGTCAACTCGCCCACCACCACCAGCGCGGCGGAATGCACCGGGCCGGCTTCGCCACCGGCGGCGATGGCGGCATGCATCGCTGCCAGCAACCGGTCTGCGAGCTGGCCTTCGCCCTGTTCAAAGGCCGAGACCATCGCGGTGATGACTTCACGGTCGGCGAGCATGTTGCCCGCCGCCACGCATTGCTCGCCCGATACCGCGTGATGGGTACCCAGGGTCTGGCTGCCGCTGAAATGCACGCTGCGGCCCAGGTGGTCAATCGCCGTCAGTTGCCGATACTGACTGTAGCCGTTGCGGGTGAGTGCTTTGTCCACGGCATCGTCTGGGGCCAGGCCCTGTTCCAGCCCGTCGAGCACGTCTGGGCCGAGGGCCGGCAAGGTGATGTTCTGGGTCGATACCGCGCCCACGCCGGGCCGCAGCCATGGGCAGCGAGCGCCTACGGCGATACTTGATGAGCTGATGGCAACGCCCAACTGGCCGGTTTCCGCGCAGCGGCCAACGATTGAAAAGGTCATGGCTAGCCTCCTTACTCTGGGATAACCGCGATCACATCGATTTCCATCAGCCACTGCGGCTGGCCCAGGGCCGAGACCACCAGCCCGGTGGAAATCGGGAATACGCCCTTGAGCCACTTGCCCACTTCCTGATACACCGGCTCGCGGTAGCGTGGGTCGATCAAGTAGGTGGTGGTTTTGACGATGTGGCTGAGGTCGCTGCCGGCTTCTTCGAGCAGTTGCTTGACGTTTTTCATCGCCTGTTCGGCCTGGGCCCGAGGGTCGCCGAGGCCCACCAGGTTGCCATCGAAATCAGTGCCCACCTGGCCGCGTACATACACGGTGTTGCCGGCGCGCACGGCCTGGCACAGGTCGTTATCCAGGCTCTGGTTGGGATAGGTTTCTTTGGTGTTGAACATGCGGATGCGAGTGTGAGTAGGCATCAAAAAACTCCAGGAAAAAGTGATCAGGCGCTGACAGGGGTCTGGCGGGCAACCGGCGCAGCTTCGCGGTACTCGAGGTACTGACGCTGGATAGCGATATGGTCGGCTACGTATTTGGCGTCGTGCCACACCCCCCAGATAAACGACGAGCCACGCCGCGATTGCCATGGCAAACCGAGGAAGTAGATGCCGGCTTCGCTGGATACACCACGTTGGTGTTGCGGCTTGCCGGCGGCGTCGAAAGCGTCCACCTGTAGCCAGCTGTAGTCCACGACAAACCCGGTGGCCCAGATGATCGAGGTGATGCCCGCTTCGGCCAGGTCCAGCGTCAGGATTGGCTGCTTGATGCATTCAGCGTCGGGAAACACGCGACGTGCTTCGGGCTCCTGGGGCAGGTCGAGACCATTGCGTTCGACATACGCGTCGGCCGCGTCCAGCAGGGCCAGGTAGTTCTCATCCCCGCGTGCCAGGTTTTCCACCAGGTTGGGTTGGAACGTCGCCACTGTGCCGTCGAAGGCTTGGGTCAGGCCAACCAGGGTCATGCCTTGCTGGGCCAGTTCACGGAAGTCGATGGTCTTGCCGCCGTGGGCGCCGCTCACAGCAATGGTCACGTGTTCACGGCCAGGTTTCATCGCCGCCTGGTCCCACTCGCCCAAAACCCCCAGCCACCAGCAGAAATCCCGGTTGCGATAGGCGCGGGGCGGGCGGTCATGGGCGCCTACCGACAGGTAGACCTGGCGACCGGCGCGCTGCAGTTCATCGGCGATTTGTACGCCGGAAGAACCGGCGCCCACCACTAATACGGCGCCCGCCGGCAGTTGCCCAGGGTTGCGATAGTCGGCGGAATGGATCTGGTGCAGAGCCGTGCCTGTCGGCGCTATGCCTGGAATCACGGGCTTCTGGAATGGCCCGGTGGCGGCGACCACGCGGTTGGCTTCGATCACACCTTCACTGGTGTGCACGGTGAAGCCGGGGCGGCCGATGTTACGTACCACTGACGTCACGTCCACGCCAGTGCGGATCGGCGCATTGAATTTGCGTGCGTAGGCTTCAAAGTAATCGGCGACACGCTCTTTTGGCGCGAAGCCATCGGCAGGGACGTCGTCGAATTCCAGACCGGGGAAGCGGTCATGCCAGGCCGGGCCGTTGGCGACCAACGAGTCCCAGCGCCCGGTGCGCCAGCGTTCGGCGATACGGCTGCGCTCCAGCACCAGGTGCGGCACGCCTTGCTTGCTCAAATGCTCGCTCATGGCCACGCCAGCCTGACCTGCGCCCACCACCAGCGTGTCTATTTTTGTTATTGCTTGAGTCATGTGTCTGTCCTTGCGTAATGCAGTTGGATTCAGCTTGGGCATGACGTCAAGTTAGGGGGCGGGCGGTGATTAATAAAATATTATTAAGTTGGGAATTGAGCATAAATATCGGATGCAGAGGGGGCTGTAGGAGCTAGCTTGCTCGCGAAAAACGTCAACGCTAACGCGTGTTTTCTGAGTCAACGCGGCGCCTGTGGTTTTCTCGCGAGTAAGCTCGCTCCTACAAACAGCTTAGAGCTCTCCGGAGTACTTCACCGCCGCCGCCGCCCGCGACGGTACCTTCAGACTGCGCAGCAGGGACGACACATGAATGCGCACGGTAAACGGCGAGATATCCAGGGCCTTGGCGATTTCCTTGTTGGTCTTGCCCTGGGCAATCAGGCGCAACACTTCCTGCTGGCGGGTGGTAAGGGTATGAGTGTCCAGCGGCAGCAGGCCCGACGGCGCGAACTTGACCAGCACTTCGCCGGCGCGTATCGCCAGCAGCGCCTGGCCGATCTCATCCGGGGCGATGTTCTTGCCGATAAAACCGTCGACGCCCAAGGCCATGACTTGTTCGATCAGCGCAGGGTCGTCGACCATCGACACCACCACCAAGGTGGTGCGTCGCAGTTGCTGGCGCATTTCGGCCAGTTGGCTGATGCAGGTCAGGCCGGGAAAGCGCAAATCGAGGATCAGGGTATCGACCTCGCCCGCCTCGCGCAGCAACGTATTCACCGTGGCCAGGTCGCCGGCCTCTTGCACCTGGGCGTCGGGCAGCAAGCGTTGCACGGTGCGCGCCATGCCTTCGCGAAACATGGGGTGGTCGTCGGCGATGATGATCCGGCCGGTCATGGTGAGCTCCTTCCTGGGGCCAGGTTGTGTCGAGGCATGCTACTTTATTTACTGTCGGCGCAGGAGCGAGCTTGCTCGCGAAGCACGCCCAGGCACCACGTACTTCCAGGTAAAACGCGTTGTCGCCGACGTTTTTTCGCGAGCAAGCTCGCTCCTACAGATGATAGGTCAAGGATATGACGATGAGCCCCGAGACTAACTCCGAACTCGATCAGGCTAATCTGCGCATCGTGGTGGCCAGCATCGCTATCGTTTACATCGGCGTGCTGGGCTTTTTGCCTGGGCAGTCGTTGGACACCTATCTGCCGGTGATCCTGTATATCTTGCTGTTCCTGCTGGCATCCATCGTGTTGCGCCAGGTGATCGCACGCTGGCCTGGGCATTATCCGGCGCGGCGGATCTTCGGCATGATCCACGACTACACGGGCACTTCGTTCGGCCTGGTGATGGGCGGTGAGGCGGCATTGCCGCTGTATGCGGTGATGGTCTGGGTGAACCTGGGCAACGGCATGCGCTACGGTTCGCGCTACCTGGCAATCGCGACGGGGCTGGCGTTGCTGGCGCTGTTGATCGTGTACCAACTCACGCCGCTGTGGCAGGCGCAACCCTTCATGATGCTGATGCTGATGATCACCAGCACAGTGATCCCGGTGTACGCCCATATCCTGTTGGAGCGCACACGCAAGGCTTCCGAGCAAGCCATCGCCGCCAACCTGGAAAAGTCGCGCTTTCTTGCCCAGGCCAGCCATGACCTGCGCCAGCCGATCCACTCCATCGGCCTGTTCACCGCCTGCTTGCGCGAAGCCCGCTTGGGGGAGGACGAACAGCGCCTGGTGGACAATATCGACCGCTCTTTGCTTAACGTGTCGCAATTGTTTCGTTCGATTCTCGACCTTTACACCCTCGACAACGGACGCCTGTTGCCCAAATACCAAGTGATTCACCTGGGTGACTTTCTCGCCGACCTGGTGCGCCAGAACGCCGAGGCTGCGCGCTGGGCTGGAGTGCAGTTGCGCTTGCGCGCCGGCGCTCACTGGGTGCTGGTCGACCCGGCCATGTTGGCAACGATGGTGCAGAACCTGCTTTCCAATTGCTTCAAATACGGCGCGCAACGACCAGTGCTGATCGGTGTGCGTGTTCGCGATAACGGCTTGGTGGTGGAGGTGCACGACCAGGGGCGGGGCATTGCCAGGGAGCATCTGTCAAAGGTATTCGAAGAGTTTTATCGCGTGCGCCAACTGCGTGACAAGGACGTTGAAGGCGTGGGCCTTGGGCTGTCCATCGTCAAGCGCCTGGGGCAGTTGATGGGGTTGCAGGTGAGTCTGCGTTCGCGGGTGGGCCATGGCACCTCAGTGAGTCTGCATGGCCTGGCCCTGGCCACCGCGCCGCGTCGACCGGCAGTGCGTGACGATGCTCGCCAGGCCGGTCTGCTCAGCGGTCTGAAAGTGTGCCTGGTGGAGGATGACTACAACGTGCTGCTCGCCACCCAAGCTTTGCTCGAGCGCTGGGGGTGCGAGGTGCAGGCCGAGTCCACGGGGCAGGGCTTGGTCAGCGACTGCGACATCATCGTTGCCGACTACGATCTGGGCAACCATGCCACCGGCATTGAATGCATCGACCAGCTACGCGAACAACGCGGCTGGGCGGTGCCAGCGCTGATCCTCACCGGGCACGATGTGGAGAAAATCCAGGCCGCGTTGCATGATCGGCAGATCGCTATCCTCTCCAAACCGGTACGCCCTGCGGAGCTGCGCGGCACCCTGCGTGAGCTCAGTCAGGAAAAAATTACTGCATGAACGGCGTCAACCCATTGCCTTTGGCGCCCTTGGGCATGCAGTAGGCCGCGGGCTTCATCAGGCCGAAGCTGGCAATCGCGAACGCGCCGCCGCTCGCACCGCTGGGCACGGAGCAGTTGTACTCGCCGGAGGCTGTGTTAGCGACGTAGTAGGTGGTCATGGAGTCGCTGCGCACATTGGAAATACGTTTTACCGGCTCGCCCAGATTGGTTTCCGAAAGCTTCTTGAGATGATCTTCGGTGGGCTTGATATTGCTGCAACCGGCGACGCCGATGATCAAGGCGCCCAGCAGGGCAAGACGAGTGACAGGGGAGTGGAGTTTCATGGTGCTTCTTCCTTGGGGTTGTTTTGGTTTTTCCAACGCGCAAAGAACCCGCGCGCACTGAGTGCGCGGTGTGGATGAGAACGTTGGAAGTGCCGCGGAATATAGCGCCGCCGTGGGGTGGGGTCGATTAGCACAAATGGGCTAGTGGCAGTTTGAGGTCATGGAAGGAGTTTACGATGCTGGAGATAAAACGTGCCACGCCGGATGACGCCGAGCGTGCGTTCGAAATTCGACGCGAGGCCATTCGCGGTCAATGCGTTGGCGCCTACAGCGCTGAGCAAATGGCGCTCTGGACCCGAGGTCACGCCAGCGATGGCTACAGCGTGTTGATGGAAAAACAGTTCTACATGGGCTGGCTGAATGACGAGCCTGTCGCCACCGGTATGCTCGATCTTGCCGACGGTGAAATAGGGGCCTTGTTTGTATTGCCCGCTTACATGGGGCAAGGCCTTGGCAAGGCAATGCTTGCTCATCTGGAATGCGTGGCACGCCAGCAAGCGATTGAACAGGTTGTGCTGGATGCGACCTTGAATGCGGTAAGTTTTTATAGAGCGTGCGGGTATGTAGGCGATGAGCAAGCGGTGTATCGCTCTCCGTCCGGGTTGGTGCTGGCGTGTGTGCCGATGGTGAAGCGGCTGCGGGTTATGAGCCCCGCTTGAATGCAGCGCGCAATTGCTCGATCACCTGCGCCACCCCTGGCCCTTGAACCTGCGGCGGGGTTAGGCTCTCGCCAAACTCTCGCCATACAAACAGGGTCAGTTCAGCGCCATCGGTCAGGGGTTCGAGGGGTGGCGTACCGAAAGCGTACAGCGAGCGGTAGCGTTCGTCCTGCCAGAACGCTCGCTCCACCCAGTCATAGACAGGAATGAAGTGAAAGTGCAGCGGGAAACCCGGCATATGTCCGTAGCGGCTGATATATAGCCACTTCGGCTGGAGCTGGGCTTGCATCACTCGTTGGATGTTGGCGAGCAAACCGCCCATTTCGGCCAGTGCGGCTTCTGGCATGTCAGCGAGGGAGTCAACCGGTACCTTGGCGCCAAGCATCAGGTAGCCCGGCAGCTTCGACGCTAGGTGGTGGTTGAGCTGCCAGTGCTCGGTCTGGTGAAGGATGAAGGCCGGGTCGATGTGCATACGCGCGCGTCCGTGTGGGCGGGAGCGCCAGGATAACAAAACTGCGGGCTTGCTCGCGAAGGCGGCCTGATAGCCGACCAGATGTCAGATCAGACCGCGTACATATCCGTTATGCAGGTAACGGCCACCTAGGGTTCCGCAATGGCGGCGGCTCACTTTGCAAAAGCGGCAAATCAAGCAAAACGCTCTTGCCCCACTACTCGGCACCTCGTTAGCGGGGCCCTATCGCCCTGCTTAGCCGCCGGCCACTGGACTGCGCCAGTCGTCCGAACCGGACGTCCCGGCGACCTCGTGAGTCCAGATGATCTTGCGATAGCTGAAGTGCACGTCCTCCAGATGGGTGAAGTGGGCGTTGTCGGGGTCCTGGCAGTTGGGCATGCGCGATTGGATGTCCACGATGGTCGCGCCTTCCAGTTCAATGGTGAAGTAGTGCTCCAGGGTCCCGGAAGAAGAGTTGCGCAGCCATTCCAGCCGGCAGGACACTTCTTCGCCGGTAGTCAGGGCGCTGAACAGCAAGGGTGAGGATTTATCGAAAACCTTGCTGATCATCAGCGGTTTGTGCACGCGCTGACCGGTTGGCTGGCCGGATTGCGGGTCGCGAGGAATGATCACCTGGTGAGCAAATGCTTGTACCAGTATCTGGTCCTCATGACCTTCCTGATAAATGCTGCCTACCGAGTCCTGAGTAAATGTGCCTGCCGTAATCAAACCTTGTTTGACACCGGTGATGGAGAGATACGCGGGTGTTGGCATGACGGGTTTCCTTGCCTGATTGAGTAGGTATTGCCGAACAGCAAAAGCGCTGAAGGGGCAGAGGCCTATAACAAGAAGCGTGCCTGAAAGTATGAAAACCAATGAAATAAAGACCAAGGCGGCTCTGTGTTCGTTTGTTGAGAGCTTATTGTCGAGCGGTAGGTGGATTTCAGCGCAATTAGTTTCACGCCTGCGCGCACTTAGTTGCTCATGCCCTATAAGTTGTAAATGCGCGGCTGTCGGAGATAAAGCGTGGATTTTTCGATGAAGAGGTGCGCAAATAGTTGCGCATTCCTTTATTTGTTGGGTGTGTAGGACGTTTCTTAAGTTCCGTTCCGTTACTTGCTGATTGTTTTTGTCGTGGCTAAGGTTCACTCACTTCGATGAGTTTTTAATGGAAGTTCAAGGGCGTTTCGACAATGGCGTTAAGTCCTCCTATTTACCTCGGACGGATGTGTGCAACTCAAAATGGCTTATTCAGAAGAACTTTATGTTCATTACCGCAAGCTTGCACGGACAGCATGTTGCTCAAGCAGTTTTGTTGGTAGTGACGTGCGTTTTTCGAGCGAGTTTGAAGCGCTGGAGGCCGAGCTTGGCAAAGCCCAGTCTATCCATGTTGCGGGCCAGCCGGATTGGCAGAAGGTCAGCGAAATCAGCGAGCATTTGCTGCGTGATCACTCCAAGGATCTACGCGTCGCCGTCTGGTTGGTCTGGGCCCTGTATCAACGTGATTCATTTGCCGGATTGCTGGCCGGTCTCGGTTTGCTGCGTGACCTGTGTGAACTCCATTGGGAGCAGGTTTACCCTGGCAAGCTACGAACCCGTGCTGCGGCGTTTGGCTGGCTGGTGTCGCGCCTTGAGCAAGCGTTTGCACTCAACCCGTCGCTCAGCGATCAACGGCCTTTATTCCAGGCCCTGTTGGAACACCTGGCATGTCTCGACCAGCTATGGGGCGAACAACTTGGAAGCGATGCACCTTTGCTGCTGCCGATTCGCCGGCAATTGTCGGAGCGCTTGGCGCAGGGTGTATCCGAACCTGGCGGTGTAGCGACCGTCATCGCCCAGGTCAAGCAGACGACCCAGTTGCTGAGTCCCGGGCAACCGATCAATAACGAAAAAGACGCGCACAGACTGCTGCGCACTTTACAGGAGCAGGCCCGCCCGTTATGTGCCTGGTGGTTGCGCCAGGACGCAACCGACCTGCGTGCCTTGCGCCTGGGTCGAACCTTGGCGTGGTTGATGCTCGTCAATTATCCCGACGCCAACAGTGAGCGAGTAACGGCGTTGCGCCCGTTGGTCGCGGACAAGCGCAAGCGCTATCAAGAGCGTCTCAGCCAAGGCCATCACGCCGATCTGTTGCCTGAGCTTGAGGTAAGCCTGGCGGGTGCGTTGTTCTGGTTGGATGGTTTGCGCATGGTCTGGGAGTGCCTGGACGCCTTGCATGCAAACCTGGCCATGACTGAACTGGAGATGCATTTGGCTCTGCTGCTGCAGCGCCTGCCGCACCTGCCTGAATATCGGTTCAACGACGGCACCCCCTTTGCCGACCCTGCGACAGGTGAGTGGATCGCGCTGCATGTGATGCGTCACGTGCACAAGCCCGAGCCCTCCCATGTTGTCGCCGACAGTCACACGCAGCCCTGGGAGACCACATTGCAAGCGGTGATGCCTTGCCTGCGAAAGGACGGCCTCAAGGCAGCAGTGGCCGTACTCAAGCAAGGGCTGCAGGCGGCGTGCGGTGATCGAGCGCGCTTTCATTGGCGCCTGGCGCTGGCCAGGTTGTGCGTGGCGGCTGGCAAGCATGAGCTGGCCAGGCTTCAGCTGGAAGAACTCGACCTTCAATTACAGCGCACAGGTCTGGAAAGTTGGGAGCCGGCGCTGACCTTGCAAGTCGGCAAGCTTCTGTACCGCTGCTATGAGCTGTTGCCACAAACCCAGCCCATATGCGACTGCAAAGACGCACTGCATCGCAGGTTGTGCCATTTCGATCTTGAAGCAGTACTTGAATAGCGCCTCATCAAAAAGGAAAAGCACCATGGCCAAAGACGGTTCGGTAGCCCCCAAGGAACGTATCAATATTACTTTCAAACCCGCTGTCGGTGGGGCCCAGGAAGAAGTCGAGCTGCCGTTGAAGCTGCTGGTGCTGGGAGATTTTTCCCAGCGTGCGGACCATCGCAAACTCGAGGATCGCAAGCCCATCGGTATCGACAAGCACACCTTTGACGAGGTGTTGGCCAAGCAAGCCTTGAGCCTGACGCTGAGCGTACCCAATCGCCTGCAGGATACCGCTGATGTGGAGGAGTTGCCGATCCAGGTGCAGATCAACGTCATGAGGGACTTCAACCCCGCAAACCTGGTCGAGCAGATCCCGGCGTTGCAAAAGCTGATGGCATTGCGTGAAGCCCTGGTGGCGCTCAAGGGGCCGCTGGGGAACACGCCGAACTTTCGCAAGGCTATCGAGCAGGCATTGGCCAATGACGACTCCCGCGCTCGAGTCCTGGCCGAACTGGGGCTGGACAGCCCTCAAGCATTGCCGTTTCAGTAAAGGGACACTGACACCATGAACACGATTGAACACAGCTCGAAACTCGTACAAACCACCGAAACCTGCAGCATCCTCGATAACATCATTGCCCAGACCTTGCTCAGTGCCGACGACGAGGCTTACGGCATCGCCAAGCGCGGCGTGTCGGCGTTCATTGCAGAGCTGGTGAAGCCACATAACTGTGATGAGCCGGTAAAGAAACACCTGGTCGACCGCATGATTGCCGAGATCGATACCAAGCTCAGCCAGCAAATGGATGAAATCCTGCACCATCCGGACTTCCAGGCACTGGAGGCTTCCTGGCGAGGCTTGCAGTTGCTGGTCGAGCGCACCAATTTTCGCGAAAACATCAAGATCGAGCTCTTGAATGTCTCGCGCCAGGACCTCCTGGACGACTTCGAAGACTCATCGGAGATCACCCAGTCCGGGCTTTACAAACATGTCTACAGTGCTGAATACGGCCAGTTCGGCGGACAGCCGGTGGGCGCAATCATTGCCAACTACTTTCTCTCGCCCAACGCACCCGACGTGAAGCTGATGCAGTACGCATCCAGCGTCGCCAGCATGGCCCACGCGCCTTTTATCGCCGCTGCCGGGCCCGGGTTCTTCGGTTTGGAAAGTTTCACCGGGCTGCCGGACCTGAAGGATCTGCGAGATCATTTCGAAGGTCCGCAATTTGCCAAGTGGCAAAGTTTCCGGCAGAGCGAAGACGCCCGTTATATCGGCCTTACCGTACCGCGCTTTCTGTTGCGTACCCCGTATGACCCCCTTGAGTATCCAGTCAAGACCTTTGCCTACCAGGAGAATGTGGTTAATAGCCACGAGCATTACTTGTGGGGCAATACCGCGTATGCCTTTGCCACCCGCCTGACCGACAGCTTTGCGCGATTTCGCTGGTGCCCGAACATTATCGGCCCGCAAAGCGGCGGAGCGGTCGAGGACCTCCCGCTGCATCACTTCCAGAGCATGGGCGAGATCGAAACCAAAATTCCTACCGAGGTGCTGGTATCGGACCGACGCGAATACGAGTTGGCACAAGAAGGTTTCATCGCCTTGACCATGCGCAAAGGCAGCGATAACGCGGCGTTCTTTTCCGCCAGCTCCGTGCAGAAGCCAAAATCCTTTGGTATCAGTGAGGAGGGCAGGGCCGCAGAGCTGAATTACCGGCTGGGCACCCAATTGCCTTACATGATGGTAGTCAACCGCTTGGCGCACTACCTCAAAGTGCTGCAGCGCGAGCAGTTGGGCGCATGGAAAGAGCGCACAGACCTGGAGCTGGAACTCAACAAGTGGATTCGCCAGTACGTGGCGGACCAGGAAAATCCTAGTGCCGAGGTACGTGGGCGGCGCCCGTTGCGAGCTGCACGCATTGTCGTCAGTGATGTCGATGGCGAACCTGGCTGGTACCGGGTCAACCTGACTGTGCGCCCGCATTTCAAGTACATGGGGGCAGATTTCACTTTGTCCCTGGTCGGTAAGCTGGATAAAGAATGAGCAGAGGCTACGGCATGCCAGAGCACGGCAGCCTTTTCGAACGCCTCGAATGCGGTGCGTCGCCCCCGGAGGGCGGGGCGGCGTCCATTGCTGCCCATCTGGGGAAAATGCTCAGCACTCGCGCGGGTAGTGTCAAGACATTGCCTGATTATGGGCTGCCGGACCTCAATGACATGCGGCTTAGCTTGCATGAGTCCTTGAGCCAGTCGCGTCTACATATCGAGCGCTTTATCCAGGCCTATGAACCGCGGTTGACGAATGCACGTGTCAGGCTGTTGCCGGGGGCGCGTGAATCCCTGGAGTTGGCGTTTGCCATCGAGGCTGAGCGGGCCATTGACGGCATCCTGCAGCCCGTGGTGTTCCACGCCCGCCTCACGGATGCCGGGCGGGTTGAGGTTTTTACCGATGACGCTTGACCGATATTTTCAAAGCGAACTCAGTGCCCTGCGCCAACTGGGCAGGCGTTTTTCAGAGCGCAATCCCGCCCTGGCGCCGTTTCTCGCCGAGGCTGGCCAGGACCCGGATGTCGAACGCTTGCTGGAGGGTTTTGCCTTTTTGACCGCGCGCCTGCGCCAGAAGCTGGATGACGAACTGCCGGAGTTGACGCATTCGTTGATGCACTTGCTCTGGCCTCATTACATGCGGCCGATACCGGCCTTCAGCATCCTGCAATTCGATCCGTTGAAACGCGCTGGTCCCGGTGTTCGAGTGGGTCGGGACACCGCCGTGGAAAGCGCCACCATCCACGGCGAGCGTTGCCGGTTCCGTACATGCTACGCCACCGATGTCATGCCCCTGCAACTCAGTGGCCTGGAATACCGGAGCCAGGGCGAAGGGGCCCGTCTGGATTTGCACCTGAGCATGAGTGTCGCAGGTAACTTCAGCGAGTTGGCATTTGATTCACTGCGCTTGCACCTGGCCGGAGATCCTTATGTCAGTCAGGGCCTGTATCTGAACCTGTTGCGTCATCTCGATGGGATCTGCCTGCTGTTACTGGATCACGACGGTATGCCGATCATCGCCAGCGATGGCATGCCCGTGATGCTACGGCTCGCTGCTGACCAGGTTCGGCCGGTGGGATTCTCCAAGGAGCAGGCGTTGATTCCTTATCCGCAGAATGCCCTGGGGGGTTATCGACACCTGCAGGAGTACTTTGCTTTTCCCGAGAAGTACCTGTTTGTCGACGTTGAAGGTCTGAGTGTGCTGCACACGCTGTCTCACGAGCTGCTCCGGCAGGCGCATGGCATGGTAATGCGCTTTGAACATCGCACTCACGGCCGTGAACCTCAGCGTCCCACCCTGGACAACATAAAGTTGTATTGCACGCCCATCGTCAACCTGTTCAAGCAGGATGCGATTCCTATTCGCCTGGATGGAAAGCAGGATGAGTACCTCTTGGTGCCCGGGGAATATACGCCGGGTAATGCCAGCGTCTTTTCCGTGGATCAGGTCACTGGGTGGCGCCCCGGTGGCTTGGGCTATCAAACCTACGTGCCGTTCGAGTCGTTTGAGCATGACTGCGACACTGAGCCCCTGGCGGCACCGCCCAGCTACAGCATTCGCCAACGCTCGTCGGTTCAACATGCCGGGCTCGATACCTGGATGGGGTTTGGCAACCGCCGCGAACGGGGCCATGAAACCTTGTCGGTCGAACTGACCTGTACTAATTGCAACCTGCCGCGCCAACTGCGTGCGGGTGATATCAATCTGCCCGGTGAGCAGACGCCGGAGTCGTTGACGTTCCGCAACATCACCGCGCCAACGGCGAGCTTCGCACCACCACTGGACCAAGACTATCTGTGGAAGCTCATCAGCAACATGTCGCTCAACTATTTGTCGTTGACCGATATCAATGCCTTGAAAGTGATTCTGGAGTCCTACGATTTGTCGCGTTATTACGATCGCCAGGCCCTGAAGGTCAGCCAGAAAAGACTGGGCGCCTTGCTCTCCATCCGCCAAGAGCCAGTGGATCGCCTGCACCGCGGGCTGCCCATCCGAGGCGTGCGGATCGATCTGACGGTCGATTCCCAGGGCTTTGTTGGCCAGGGCGACCTGTTTGTATTCGCTTGCGTTCTAAATGAGTTTTTTGCGCTTTATGCCAGCCTCAATTCGTATCACGAGTTGCGGGTCATCAGCACACAAGGAGACGTGTATCTATGGCCATCCCAGATGGGACAGCAACCCCAGCTCTGACTCAACTTTGTCGCGTTATCCGTGAGTTCACGTTGTTTCAGGCGGTTCTGCAGGTTATCGAGCATTTGCGCGAGGCCCATCCGCTTTTAGATGACGACGCGCTGTACGACCAGTTGGAGTTCCAGGCCAACCCTGGTCTCGGGTTTGCCGCGCACGATATTGACCGGGTGGAGTTCTTTATGGAACAGGGCCAATTGCGCGCACGCCTGCGTCTGAATGTGTTGGGGTTATTCGGTGCGGGGTCACCACTGCCCGCGTTTTATGGTGAGCAGGCATTCGCCGAGCGCTCGGGTGGCAACCCGACTCGGGATTTCCTCGACCTGTTCCACCATCGGCTGCACCGGCTGATGCTGCCGATCTGGCGCAAGTACCGCTATCGGGCGTGTTTCCGGGCAGGTGCCAACGATAGGTTTTCCGAGCAGATGTTTGCCTTGATAGGGCTGGGCGCAGCTGCGATACGGGGCGTTTGCCAAGTCGATTGCAAGCGCTTGCTGCCTTACCTTGGCTTGCTGAGTTTACGGGGGCATTCGGCGGCGTTGATCGAGTCGGTCCTGCGTTACTACTTCATGCACGAGGCGTTGTTTCTAGAGCAATGGGTTGCACGTACGGTCGAGGTCTGCCAGACGCAGCGCAATCATCTGGGGCGGGCCAATAGTGCTCTTGGCGATGACCTGGTTCTGGGGCACCGCATCGCTGACCGCAGTGGCAAGTTCAGGGTGCATGTCCGGGCGCTGTGCTGGGAGCGTTTCCACGATTTTCTGCCCACCGGAAGTGCCTACCAACCACTGCGTTCGCTGGTGCGCCTGACCCTGCGGGACCCCTTGGACTACGACCTGAGCCTGATGTTGGCGCAGGGCCAGATCAAGGCCTTGCATATTGGTGAGAACACAGTTTGCCGCCTGGGCTGGACCACTTGGCTGGCGCATGAACAGGCCGATGGCGTGGTCACGCTGACCCACAATTCATCAGGGATTAATGACCATGACTAATGCGGACCTGCAACAACTGATCGGCGCGCTGTCGGCAAGACCGACACAGTGCTGGCCCTGGCGTGTTTCGACGAGTGCAGCCCATGACCGATAACCTGCTTGGTAAAGAGGCCGACCCGCTGGTTTATGTCGACGCGCTGTCTGCCTGTTTCACACGCTTGGGGTTCGAGCGCGATGAACATTCGTTACTTGAAGGATGCGTTACCGGGGCGGCACGGCTGAGCCAGTGTGAGCTCAGCCAATTGTATCTGCTGGACGAAGTGACCGGCCGGCTTGAACTGACCGCTCAACATATGGCCCAGATACCATCGCTCTCCGTTGCGCCTGCGTGTCCCGATCAGTCCCACCAAGGGCTGCTGCACGCAACCTTGAACCAGGGCTCCGTCCTGAGTCTGGAGGATGTGCAAGACAGTGGGTATGACACCCGCTTCCTCCCGGCAATGGCGATACCCTGGCGTGCGCTATTGATCGTGCCGCTGCTCAGCCGATGCAAACGTATGACCGGTGTGCTGGTCTTCGCCCGCCAGCAGTCGGTCCAGTTGCGAGTCTACGCCTCATCCTTGGGGCATTTGGGCAGCTTCGCCTTGAATCAGTTACTCGCACTGCGCGATATCCAGCCCATCGTTGGCACAAAGCGCAGATGCGACAAACCGTTGGCTGGAACATATGGCTTGATTGGCACCAGTGCGGCAATGGAGCAGGCGTGCCGGCTGATCAGTAAAGTGCTGCACACGTCTTATACCGTGCTGCTGCACGGTGAGACCGGCACTGGCAAGGAAGTGGTGGCCCGCGCCATCCATGCCGCCGGGCCGCGCAAGGCCAAGGCCTTTGTCGTGCAGAACTGCGCAGCGTTCCCGGAAGGGTTGCTTGAAAGCGAACTGTTCGGCTACCGAAAAGGCGCGTTCACTGGCGCCGAGCGCAATCACGCGGGGCTGTTCGACGCTGCGCATGGCGGTACGTTGCTGCTGGATGAGATCGGCGATATGCCGCTGTCACTGCAAGCCAAGTTGCTGCGGGTACTGCAGGAGGGCGAGGTTCGCCCACTGGGCGCCAGTGCAGCCCATAAGGTTGATGTCCGCATCATTGCTGCCACCCATCGCGACCTCGCGGCGATGGTTGCCGAGGGGCGCTTTCGCGAGGATCTCTATTATCGGCTTGCTCAGTTTCCCATCACTCTACCGGCCCTGCGCGAGCGAGACGGCGATGTACAGCAACTGGCGCGCTATTTCACGGACAAGGTTTGCGAAGCGCTGAAAAGGTCACCTGTCGATTGGTCGAATACCGCCCTTGATCAACTTTCCAGCCACAGCTTCCCCGGCAACATACGCGAGCTCAAATGCCTGGTGGAGCGCGCCGTGCTGTTGTGTGACGACAGCGTGATCCGACCGGAGCATCTGGCGCTGCCAATGACACTGACGCCAGCCGCTACCGATGAAGCGACCCTGCGCCAGCGCATGGAGCGAGTGGAGCGCACGTTTTTGCTCGATTGCCTGCACAAGAATCGCGGTAATCGCACCCGTACGGCACGGGAGCTAGGGGTTGCCCGGCGTACGCTGCTCTACCGTCTTGCCCGCTTGAACATTCCCTTTGGCGATGCCAGGGAAGAACGCTGAATGACGCACCTTATTTTCACTATGGGAGAAAGCCGATGCCTGATCGTCCATGGCACATCGTCGTGCTTGTACTGTTTTTGCTGGGTGGCTGTAACGCCAACTATGTATTCGATGACGCTGAGTACCATCCTGTGGGTGACCCACAGGCGATCACTCGTGGCCGCTGAATGGAGGGTCATGAAGATGCAGCTTGTGTTTGAGATCTGCGCGCCCGAGAGCGAAAAGAACGTGCCCCTGGACCGCAAAGTGTTTGACGTGAGTGGTGGCGTGATCGGCCGCGGCTCGGAATGTGATTGGGTAATACCTGACGCCAGCCGCGTGCTCTCCAGCCACCATGGACTGGTCGCCTACCGCGAGGGCCGCTATTTCCTCACGGATATCAGCCGCAACGGAATCAGGGTGGCAGGGAGTCATGAGCGCCTGCGCAAGGGGCACGCGCGATTGATCAGTGATGGCGAAGTGTTCGAGCTGGGAGCGTTGGCGATACGTGCGCGCTTGCTGGAGCCACCGCAACCTGCTGGCGGCTTGCAGGCCGCCTCGGCAGTAACGATCCCTGAAGACGCCTTCCTCTCGCTGGGCCCTTCGCATCAGTTGGACGTTGATTGCCGTATGCATGCCTTTTCGCAGGATCTGGAGGCATTGAACGAGTCCGCCGATGAGCAGCAAGTGTGGACGGATCGCTACGGGGCTGACCGGGAGCACGTGGTCTTCCCACGTCGGGAAGAACCCGCGGTAGAGGTTGCTACGGTACAGGCAGCGATGACTGTGCCGACTGATGACGAGTTCTGGCCACAATTTGCAGCAGCCTTGGGCCTGGACCTGAATACGCTCGATCAACCGGGTCGGCAAGCACTGGCGATCAAGGTGGCGCGCTTATTTCGCCTGACGATCGAAGGGTTGCAACAAAGTTTGCGCACCCGTGACGAATTGAATAACGAGTTGGATACAGCGCCGTTCGGCAGCCATGGTGTGGGCCTTAATCCCTTGAAAGCGTGTAGCGACATCGATGCTGCGGTAGCTGCGATGTTGGATATAAGTGCGTTAGGCCAGATGCCCGCTGTACGGGCTATCACCCAGGCTCACCGGGAACTGCAAGCGCATCAGGTCGCACTGTTGGCCGCCTGTCGAAGCACCTTGCGCAACGCCCGTGCGGCCTTTGAGCCCAGCTATCTGTTGGGATGCTTCGAGTCCTCGGGCAAGTCGGTCGGGTTTTTCTCGGATGGTGGGCATTGGCGTGCGTACCAGCGTCATTACCAGCGTCTGGTGGCGCAAGAGCGATTGAGTGATCGTCCTTTGGGGGGCGACTTCGCCAAGGCCTATGAGGAGCAGGTGCGCCTGATCTCCAGCCTGCATATTGATTTTCCAGGATAATGCTCATGTACCGAGTCACCCTTGCTTTGCTGTTGCTCATGTTCGGGCTATTGACAGGTTGCAGCGCCGCCTCGCCTTTTTCTAAGCTGACCAAGCTAGACATGGCGCTGACCGCCAGTGAACTCGTCAACCCGGATCTGCATGGCCGCCCCTCGCCAGTTGTGGTGCAGTTGATTGAACTGCGCCAGGGCGTCGCTTTTGAACATGCCGACTTCTTCGGTCTGTATGGCAATGCGCAGCAGACGCTGTCCAAGGACTGGGTAAACAGCGACGAACTTGAATTGCGCCCTGGGGACCGCCTGGGGCTCAAGCTTCGTATCGGACCTGACAGTCGTTTCGTGGGGGTGCTGGCGGCTTATCGAGACCTGCCCAATGTCCAGTGGCGGCTACTGATCCCGCTGACCGTGCAACAACGTAACCGTGCTGATCTGGTATTGGATCAGACCGGTATACGCGTTGCTGGCTCACTCGCCGGCCTGAAGGCGCAGTGACATGCAGGCTCAGAAAGTTATCTGGCAAGAAGGCATGCTGTTGCGGCCACAGCACTTGCAGCACAACGACCGTTATTATCATCAACAACTCACCCAGACGCGCTTGTTGGGCAGTGATACCTGGGGCTTGCTCACGCTGGAACTCAATTTGCAGTACCTCAAGCTGGGCAAGCTGGTGGTCAACCAGGCCAGCGGCGTTTTGCCGGACGGTAGCCTGTTTGAGTTGAGCCCCGGCATGGAACCTCTGGTGTTGCAGGTACCCACCGACACGGGCAGACAAGGCGTTTTCCTGGCGCTCCCGTTGGCCAGTGGCAGTCACCTTGAAGTTCGCCAGCCAGGACAGAGTGATGTGCTGGCACGCTACGTCAGCTGCGAAGTGGAAGTGGGAGATGCCAATGCGGGTGTGGATACGCGTTGCCGGATCAACTGCGCACGTCCCGACTTACGTCTTCTGTTGGGCGAACACCCGCATGACGAGCACTTCGTCAAACTCAAGATCGCCCAGGTACTGGACGCCACCGACGAGGGGGGAGTGAACCTGGATACAACGTTCATCCCTACGTTCATTTTCGTGCAGGAGCATGGGTACGTGGCGTCGTGTCTCAAGGAGGTGATCGGCCTGCTTGTCAGCAGGGGCGATGCCATCGCTGCACGTATTCGTGGCGAGAGCACGACCGCAGGCACACAAATCGCTGACTTCCTGATGCTGCAAGTAATCAATCGTACCGAGCTGGAGCTGCGCCACTGCCTGAGCCAGGCTCGGGTGCGGCCCGAAGCAGTGTTCCGTGCGCTGGTGTCCCTGCTCGGTGAGTTATCAACGTTCGCCAGTGACAGTAAGCGTGCGCAGTTGAACGTTCATTACCAACACGGTGATCAGGGCGCCAGTTTTCGTGGGCTGATGGAGCAGGTGCGCTTGGTGCTGTCTGTGGTGTTGGAGCAACAGGCGATCAAGTTGGCTTTGCAGCCGCGCCAATATGGCGTCCTGGTATGCCCAGTCAGCGAGTTGAAATTGCTTGGTACGGCCACCTTCATTTTGGCGGCCACTGCGCAGTGTGAGGCGCAGGAACTGCGCCAGCGTCTGCCGGCACACCTGAAAGTCGCGCCGGTTGAGCGCATACGTGAATTGGTCAACCTGCACTTGGCCGGTATCAAGGTCACGTCGTTGCCAGTGGCGCCGCGACAGATTCCATTTCACGCCGGCAAGACCTACTTCATGCTCGATATGAGCGCTCGTGATATCGCACAACTGGAGCAGTCAGGTGGTTTCGCTTTCCACGTAGGAGGTGAGTTCACCGGGCTTGAACTTGACTTCTGGGCCATCAGGAATTGAACGCCATGGAAAGTGAATGCACTCAAGATGAAAAAACCGTCTTGCTTGACCGGGAAAGTCATGGGCCTGCCCAAGGACCATTAACGGACTTCCCGTCGCCGCCGCGTTATGAGCAGTTGGAAGATCGGATGATCTACGCCGGCCTCAGGCTCGATACGCAAAGCTTCCAGGTTGGGCTCAACCCTATAGTCGACGCAGCCTGGGCGGTATTGTCCGAGGTTGTAGGGCTCAGGCGCTGCTCTGGCCGTGAAAGTTGGGACACGCTCAACGAGCGGTTGTCGTTGGCTGTCAATCAATTTGAAACCCACGCTTTGCAGGGCGGCGTGGAAAGCAGCCAGATAATATCGGCGCGTTATGTGTTGTGCAGTGTGATTGACGAGGCGGTCTTGATAACTCCGTGGGGGGCGCAGAGCGAGTGGTCGAAAAAGAGCCTGTTGAGCCGCTTTCATAACGAAACCTTCGGGGGCGAAAAAGTTTTCCAACTGCTGGAGCGGCTGTCGCGCGACCCCCTCAAGCACCTGGCGATGCTGGAGCTTTTGTACCTGTGTCTATCTTTGGGGTTCGAGGGCAAATACCGGGTCATGGAGCGGGGCGCGTCACAACTTGAGGCTGTTCGTGATGCCTTGTATCGCCAGATCAGGCATGTACGTGGGGAACCGCTGAAGGCGCCGCTACTGCCTGCCATACAGGGGAAGGACCCGCACAAGCGGATCCGTGTCATTCCCGTCACCTGGTGTGTGGCATTCACCCTGAGCTGTTTGTTGGCTCTGTATACAGGATTTGCCTGGGTACTGAGCAAGGAACGATCGAATGCACTGCAACCCCTTCAATTCTCGGCGTCGGACCTGATTCGTACGCCCTTGTAAACGCTGGAGCAATGAATGAGCGCATTCTTCAAGAGGATGGGCGCCGTGCTGGGCAGGGTTTGGGTTTGGAGCCTTCTGCTGGCGCTTTCCTGTGCGGCACTCGTGTGGTTTTTAGGGCCGCTGTTGGCAGTGGATGACTATCGTATCTGGCAGGGGACGACTGCTCGCCTGCTTACCATCAGCATCGTGTTTTTACTGTGGGGGCTGGTGATAGCGCTTACGGATACTGGTAGTGCTACCAGGCGCCAAAGGCCCCCGCGTGAGCAGCCGTTGAAGTGGGTCGAGGATGAGCGCCGTCAGGTAAGCGTTCGATTCAAAAACGCTGTGCATCTGCTGAAAACATCCAGCCATTATGGCGTGCATAACGCACGGTGGCGCCATGATCTGCCGTGGTACCTGTTGATCGGCGAGCCGGGCAGTGGCAAAACGCAGTTACTGGCTGCCGCCGGCTTGCCGTTGGCGCTCGACCCTGCCCAAGGGCGACCAATGGGCAGTAGCACTCATTGTGAATGGTACTTTGCCGCCGCAGGCATACTCGTCGACACGCCGGGGCGCTACCTTACCCAGCCTGACAGCTCAGTGGATGCCGCAGGTTGGGCAACCCTGCTCAATCTGCTCAGATGGCGGCGCCGAGTGCGTCCGCTGAATGGTGTAGTGGTGACGCTGTCGGTCGACACGTTGTTGAGCATCAACGAGTACGACCTGGATCATCACGCACGCCGTGTGCACTCACGTTTGCAGGAGATTCAGCAGACGTTGCATGTGGATGTGCCGATCTACCTGGTTTTGACCCAGGCCGATCGGTTGTCGGGATTCGCTGAGTTCTTCGACCTGCCCCACGCAGAGAGTGCTGACAGCTTGCTTGGGCAGCACTTGGACGCCCATGTCGAGGATACTGACACTACGCAGGTTCGCCGGGCCGTCGAGCGATTGTTACAGCGCTTGAATAGTGAGCTGATCGGGCGATTGCACCAGGAGCGCAATGTCGAGCGCCGGGGGCTGATGCTGGGATTCCCCCAGCAGGTGGCACGAATAGGTGAACGCGTGAATCTGTTCGCTGAAATGGCGTTTTCCTCTCATCGCTACCAACCCATCAATGGTCTGCGAGGGATTTTCCTGACCTGCGCCGATGGCCGGCACCCGCGATTTGTGCAGGGCCTGTTCAGCCAGGCAATCTTTGCCGAAGCCGACCTCGCTGGCTTGCAGGCCGAGGAACGACAGCGAATCCGTTGGCGCCAGGGGTTGCAAGCGATGGCCGTAGCCTTGGTTATTGGCGGTGTCGGCGGGCTGTGGTGGCACAGTTATGCCGTCAACCATCAACGACTGGCGCAGTTGGCGGCACTGGTAGCTCTCCCGCCGCTTGGCTCGCAAGCCAGCGATGACAGCACGGCGCTGTTGGCGCTGTTGGATACGCGGCTGGCGGCGACCCGGGTTTTTCCCAGGTCGGCAGATGTGCGCCTGGTCGAGCACGTTGGGCTGTATCAGGGCGAGCTGAGTCGGCCCAGTGTCGAACACGCCTATGAGCAGGCACTGCACCAGCAATTGCTGCGTTGGATAACCGCCCAACTGGACGAGCAGGTATATGCCAGCCTGGGAGATCGGGACCGGCTATTGGTCAATCTGCGCGCGTATTTGATGCTCAACTTGCGCGAGCGCCGTGAGACTGCTTGGCTGGCACAACATATGGCGAGCCTCTGGTCGGAGCGTTTTGCCGGGGACATGTCGACACAGAAGCGCCTGACTGATCACTTTGCGCGGCTGCTTGAGCGCCCGTTTGTCGGGCCGCTCAACGAGGAACGGGTGGCTCAGGCTCGCGAAGCACTGAGGGGCGAGTCATTGGCCGACGTGGTGTATCGGGTACTGCGCGAACAAGCTCGCGACCTGGAACCCTTGCGCTTGGCCGAGGGCAATGTATTCGCTGGTATCGCCCCCTCCGTACCGGGTTTCTATACCAAAAGGTATCTGCAGTACTTTGAGACGCAGGGCCCACGGTTGGTTGACACCATTGCCCGGGATAACTGGGTGCTCGGTGAGGGTGCCGACCTGGGCCATCAAGATTTGAGTCGGCTGATGGCGCAATTGCAACAGCGCTATTTCAGTGAATATGCCGATGCCTGGAGCGATGTTCTCGGCCGTATCACGCTGCAAGAGACCGACAGCCTACGCCAGGACGCCGAGCAACTCATGAGCCTGACTTCGGCCCAGTCCCCTTTGATTAGGTTGTTGCAACAGCTGCGTGAAAACACGCGTTTGCTGCCAGGTCATGAGCTGCTCGATAAAGTAGTGCAACATCCCGCAGACGTGGCCAAGGCGGCGCTGGTGGCTGGGCCAGTGGCTTTTGCTGATGCTGCGCGGCGGGCGTTGCAACAAAAATTCGAGCCTTTGCATCAATTGCTGGATGAGCAGAACAACCCCGGAGCAGAGTTGACCCAGGCTTTGCGTCAGTTGGATGAACTGCACTTGCAACTGACGGCATTGAACCGTGACAGCGCACCCGAGCAGGCAGCCTTCCTGCGTGCCCGGCAGCGTATGGAGGGGCAGCAGGATGTGCTGGGTAGCCTGCGTGATGCCGCTGCGCGTCTGCCGCTACCCGTTGCCGGCTGGCTTGAGGACCTGGCCGACGAGAGTTGGCGGCATTTGCTGGAGCAGGCCTATGTGCACGTCAACCAACGCTATCAGAGCGATGTGCGTAGCCCTTACGCCAAGGCAATTGGACGACGTTACCCGTTCCATGCCAACGCGAGCAATGACGTAGCCCTTCATGATTTTCAGGAGTTCTTCAAGCCACGAGGGGTGATGGCGCGCTTTTATGAGAACTACCTGCGGCCTTTCATCAGTGTCGACGGCACTCGCTACCGATTGCGTGGGCTGGATGGCCAGAGCTTGCCGGTTTCGCGTTCGCTGTTGGAGCAATTGACAAAAACCCAGGCCATACGCCGCGGTTTTTTTACCGAGGACACGGAGGAGTTATCTGTGCGGTTTACCGTGGCGCCCTACAGCCTGGACCCATCGATCAGTCGTGCGATTCTGCGCGTGGGTGACCAGCAATTGGAATATCGCCACGGTCCCATCGTGCCCGTGGCGTTCCGTTGGCCCACCGATGCAGACAATGGGCGCAGCAGTCTCGTCCTGGAGAAAGGCACCGAGCAGCGACCCTTGGGAATCGAGAAGAACACAGGGGCTTGGTCACTGTTCCGGTTTCTGGACCAGCTGCAGAGAGAACCCGCCAGTGGGCAAAATGCTCAGGTTTTCAAGGCAGACCTCGCCGGCCTGCGCGTCAATTACCTGCTGACCAGCCAACGCACGCCTGTCCCGTTTGATGTGGATACGTGGCGCACCTTTCGCTTGCCGGAGCAACTGTGAAGATGGCAGCCCCCTGGCGCAGCGCTGGTCGTACACAGCAGGGGCAGGCGCGGCTGCGCAACGAGGATGCATTCCTGGACGACCCGCGCCGCAGCTGCTGGGCGGTTGCGGATGGCATGGGCGGGTATCGCAACGGGGATTTCGCCAGCCAATGGGTAATCAGGCAGTTGGCAGCCGTGTCGGCTCAGGGCAACCTCGATCAGCGTATCCAGGCCGTTCGCAGTTGTTTGCAGGGCGTCAACCAAGGGTTGAGGCGTGCATGGACAGAACCTGGTGCACCTGCTGACGCGACGATGGGCAGTACCGTAGTTGCACTGCTGCTGGAGAAAGGCCGGGCGGCTTGTCTCTGGGCGGGAGACAGTCGCTGCTATCTATGGCGCGGGCAGAGTCTCTACCAATTGTCGAAGGACCACTCGTTGCTGCAGCGGCTCATGGACGAGCGTCACCTCAGTGCCGCGCAAGCCCAGGCCTACCCCGATGCCAGGGCCTTGACCCGAGCCGTGGGCGCGGGTTCGCGGTTGCACCTTGAGGCATTGGAACTCAGTACCCGCCCAGGGGATGTATTTTTATTATGCAGTGATGGTTTGTATCAGGCCCTCAGCCATGTGGACCTGGGACGAGCGTTGAGTATGCAAACGCCCCAGCAGGCAGTGGAACGGCTATTTGCAGGGGCGTTGCGCAGGCCGGTACATGATGACCTGACCGCGGTTGTCGTGCAGCCTTGAGCGCGTCGCCACAAGCCTTGCGTCTGCTGGTTGGGCGTTATCACCTTGAGCATGTCTTGGGCAGAGGGGGTATGGGCGTTGTGTACCGTGCGCGCGACCTGCTGCACGAGCAATTAGGCGAGCGCTGTTCGAACGTGGCGCTCAAGCTGGTGGACGAATCCATTTCCCAATGTCCCGATGCGCATGTGTTGTTGTACAACGAGTTTGCGTTGACCCGCAGCCTTCGGCACGACCGCGTGGTACGGACGTTCTCGTTCGAAGTCGACACACACAGCCAGGTCGCGTTCTTCACCATGGAGTTGTTGCAGGGGCTGACCCTGGACCGTCTGCTGCTGGAATGCCCTTATGGGTTGCCCTGGCGCGAACTGCAACCCATCGCCGTGCAGTTGCTGGATGCCTTGGTCTACACCCACCAGCAAAACGTGCTGCACGGTGACGTCAAACCAGCCAATGTCATGGTGGGCGAGGAGGGCGTGCGCTTGTTCGACTTTGGGCTGGGCCATGCCGCCGGGCAGGCTGGGGTGGGTTTGCCGAGTGTCAGCCGCAGTCGTTTCAATGCCTGGACACCTGCCTACGCAGCCCCGGAACTGTTGGCCGGCGGGGCGTTGACCGCGGCCGCCGACTTGTACGGCGTGGCCTGCATCCTATACGAACTGGCCCATGGCAAGCGCGTTGGCGAACGTTGCGCAATGGACCGGCTGTCCCGGCCTGCGCAGTTGCCCAGGCATTGCTGGGCGGCGTTACAGGCTGCGCTCGCGGTGGACCCGCAGCACCGAAGCATAACGGTCGCCGAGTTGCGCCAAGTCATGGGGCGCAACCGGCCACGCTGGCGCTTGTAGGGAAGAGGTCAAACGGCCAAGCCGTGCAACTGGCAGTACTCCAGCCAGTCCATGCCCGCCATCTGTGCGACTTCTTTATGCACTTCACGGCGCTGGGCCTCGAAGACTTCGGTGGAATCGGCCGTCAGCTTGAGGGTCAATTCCCAGGCGAACAGCTGTTGCTGTTCAGCGTGTGCCTCGAAAGCCTCATGCAGGCGTTCAGCGCGATACTGCGCCAGGGTTTCGCCCCTGGCCTGGGCTACCAGCGGGTTAAGACTGTCCAGCTCGGCAGCGACCTGCGGTTGTTCGCGCAGAAATCTGTCCAGTGCAAGCTGATAAGTATCGTTAGGCGTCGACACAGATAGACACCTTAACGAGAAGGATGAGAGCTGCTATCGGACGTGCGTGCGTTGAGGTGATGGCGGGCACGCTTGCGCGACCTGCGTCGCATCCAGTTCTGCAACGGCGCCAGCAAGAAAAACATCAGATAGGCGATCAGCACCAGCGTCAGGTCTACCCAGGTTTCAGCCACAGGCCCGGTAAACAATTCAATGACGTTCTTGATCACAAACAGCAACACCACGCTGCACAACCACAGCACAATGGTGACGAATAGAGGACGCATGTTACTTGAGCGCTTGTCTTGCATAGTGAGGTTCTCTCCTTTGGCCTGTTGTCGTTCCAGGCAAGATTCCCTGAGTGCGTACCCATTATCAGACAGGTTGTAACATCGTTTAACACGCACAAACCGTGCGGATGATACCGACTCAGACAGCCTTAGGGGATGATTCAAGTCAGAAAGTTCGATAAATCTGTAGGGATTTAGTCTAGCAGCCAGGCATTCACTGGTAAAAAGCCGGGCTGGGGCGGGGATAAAGGCTTTCGCTTCGGCTATCAGGGCGTGTAGCGTTAGCGGTGTTTCCGGCCGCTGATCTTCAGCGGCAGTCGGTGACAGGCAGAGGACGGCCCATGGCGCACACCCTGTTCAAACTTTTCCTGACCCAGCGCCTGGCGGTCCTGGCCAGCACGGAGTCGTTGCGTGCGATTCGTGAGGGGCTGCTGTGGATTCTGCCGTGCCTGTTGGTGTCCGCCGGCTTCCTGATTCTGTCCGAATGCGCCCTGGCGCTGGGGTTCGATCCCCAAGTGGTGAGTTTCCTGGCGGGGTTGCATAAACAGATCAGTTCGGTGATCCCACTGCTGGTCGCGGCCTCCATCGGTTATATGTTGGCGATTCAACACCGTCTGCCACAGCTGCCGGTTGCCTTCCTGTGCCTGGCCCATGTGGTGGTCGCCACCTTCGTGCTGCGTGATTACCCGCGTGCTTCGGCCACGTTCCTGCTGTTTATTGCCATTGCTTCGCCCTTGATCAATGTGCCTGCCATTGCCTGGCTGCACCGCTTTCGCTGGACACGCCTGGTCAACCAAGACCTGGTCGGCCATAACCTCAAGGGCACCATCAACATGGTGATACCCGGCGCACTCACCGCCTTGTCGTTGGTGACGGTGTTGTCGTTGCTGCTGTTGATACCCCATGTGGCGCAAATCCAGGGTCCGCAGGTGCTTGATGCGTTGCAGACGCCTTACCGCAGCGGGTTGTTTGTGACACTGATGAATTCGCTGCTGTGGTTCTTCGGCATTCACGGCGTGTATGCCATGCAGCCGCTATTCGATGCCCTGGACCAGGCCGTGGCGCTCAATGGCGCAGCGTTGGCGGCGGGGGAGCCGGTGCTGTACTTGCTCAATAACGGCTTGCTGGGCAGTTTTGCGTTTATCGGTGGTTCGGGGGCAACCTTATGCCTGCTGCTGGCGATCCTGCTGTTTTCCAAAAGCCAGTCCATGCGCTTGCTGGCGGTAGCGAGTTTGCCGTTGTCGTTATTCAATGTCAGCGAGGTGCTGTTGTTCGGTTTGCCGATCATCCTCAACCCGCGCCTGTTTATACCGTTTCTCTTGGTACCGGCGTTCAACGCGATGGTGGCGTTGATGGTGGTACAACTGGGCTGGGTGTCGCCGGCGGTGGCCAGCGTGCCGTTTACCGCCCCGGTGCTGCTCAATGCATACCTCAGCACCCACGGCGACGTGGCGGCGGTGGTGTTGCAGATCGTTCTGCTGGGGGCCGGCACGCTGGTGTATGCGCCCTACGTGAGAGCGATTCATCGCCAGTCCAGCGATGGCGGCACGGTGTATCTCAAATCTTTGGACATGACGTTTCGCGGCCTTGAGGAAAAAGGCCGTCTGCTAGAGTTCGACCCGGTGCTGGCCACCCACCAGACATTGGCCCGCCAGGCCGCTGAGTTGAACCGCATCCAGCAGATCAGCGATTACGAGTTCTATCTTGAGTTTCAACCCCAGGTCTCCACCCGTACCGGTTTATGCACCGGGTGCGAGGCGCTGATGCGCGCCCGGGACAGCCAGGGCACGGTGCATTCGCCGTGGGAGTTCCTGCAATGGCTGGCGCACGCCAGGCTGATGCCGGACGTGGATGTGTGGGTGGCATCCCAGGCCGTGCGCCAGTATCAGAAATGGCAGAAGGTGGGTTTTGAACTGCCGATGACCATCAATATTTCCAGCACCACACTAAAGGATGCCGCCTATGGCGACCGCCTGGTGGAAATTCTTGGCCAGGCCCGTGGGCAAGTTTCAGTGGAAATTACCGAAGACGCGCTGGTCAGCGACATCCCGGCCACCCGCCAGACCATCCAGAAGTTGCAAGCCATGGGGGCCAAGGTCTATCTGGATGATTTTGGCACTGGGTTTTCTGCGTTGAGCTATCTGCACCAGTTTCCTGTGGATTTCATCAAGATCGACCGCAGTTTTGTGGTTGCCCAGCACGACCCTAAAGGCGCCCAGGTGCTCACCGGTATGTTGCGCTTCTGCGAGGCCCTGGACCTGGGCGTGGTAGTGGAAGGGGTCGAGACGGCTGAGCAATTGGCGTTCTTGAGTAACGGGCCTGAGTTGTTTATCCAGGGCTGGTATTTCAGCAAGGCGCTGCCTGGGGATCAGTTGCCGCGCTTTGTGCTTGAGCGCAGGGCGTTGGTCTGATGGCCGACCCTTATCTACCTGGCACCCCGATCCAACCGTGGGAGCTGGCTCGTCGGCGATGACCATAGGTACCTACACAACTTTGGTGCGACGCTGGACCTGTGGCGAGGGAGCTTGCTCCCGTGACGGACTGACAGCCGACGCTGATCTAACTGACGCACCGCGATCTAACTGTGGGAGCTGGCTTGCCTGCGAAGACGGCCTGACAGCCGATACAGTTGGATCGTGTACATATCCATTCTTGCGGTAACGGCTAATTGGGGCTCCGCCCTGACGCCATCACCTCCCATCGCCAAGCCTTGAAAGAATTTTCCTACAGGTGTTGACCTTGCCACTACGGGAACCTTTAGGCTTTTTTCCGAGTATGCCCAACCACAAAAACAAGATTCAGGGGTTATCAATGGATACTGCTACCCTGCAACAACGCTCGGATTCCGATCTGTTCACCACCGCCTCGCGGCTGATGACGAATGCCTTGGAACCCGGCGCCAACTACACCCAGGTCACCCGCGCGCTGGAAGCGCTGCTCGCACTGACTCGACAAGGCCTGGCGGGAGACGCTGGCGCCTACGCGCACTACCAGTCAGCCTTGCTGCAATTGCACATTCCAGGTGACCCGCGCACCGAGCCGACCCGGCGCTGGATGGCCAGCGAGGTCTACCGCGTCGAAGATGAGTTCGCCGCCGACGTGCCGGGCTTCACCGCGTTGCCGGTGGACGAGTTCCGTCAACAGGTCGACGCTGAAATCGCCGCACGTAGCCGGGTCAACCACCCGATGTCGGTACACCTGTTCCAAGGTACGCCGCCGGTGCAGGATGTGCGCTTCTTCCTGGAGCATCACTGGACCCGTTCCTACAACTTCTACAGCCTGCTGGCCGAACTGGCCTTTCGCTTCGAAGCCATCGAGGACGCCTCGGTGTTTTACCGCAACCTGTACGGCGAAGCAGGGGCTGAGACACCGGAGCGTTCGCACCCGGCGATGCTCGCCCATCTGATGGAGTATTTCGATATTCCGCTGGCCATCGACTTTCCCGCGCTGCATCCGCTGGAAAAGGCCTACCTGAATAATCGTATTCGCTGTGTGCGCCACACGGATGTCGCCTGGGGCCTTGCGCTGCTGTATGCGGTGGAGTCTGTCAGTTGCGTCAACCATCGGCGCATCTACGAGCTGTTGCAGCGCCTCGACGTTCCAGAGCAGCCCAGCGAATTCCACCGTTTGCATGGCACCCAGGATGAGATCGACACCGAGGAAATGTGGGCACTGATTGCCAAGTTCGCCAGCGAGGAGGGCTTTCAGCGCACGTTCATGCGCGCACTCAAGCGCCACTTCGAAATCAACAAAGCCTACTTCGACAGCCTGTGGCAGCAGATGCAGGCCCAACGCCTGTCTGCCTGAACGACCTGCGATCCGAAAACAAAAATAATGGAGCACATGATGAGCCCACGTAATTTTTCCCTGCCGCAATTGCAGAATATTCACACGGCCGAAGCCCGTCTGTTGGCGGAAGCCTTGAAGCCGGACGCGACGTTCAATCGCATCGAAATTGCTGCCAATATGCTGCGCGCCCTGTGCGAGACCGGCCAACGTGGCGACGCCGCGAATGCAGCGCAGTGCCAGCAATTGCTGTACATCCTGTCGCTGAGCGATGACGTGGCCACCGCCTCGACCCGGCGCTGGCTGGCCAATGCCGTCTATAGCGTACAAGAGCGTTTCATGCCGTCAGCCGACCTGGCATCACCCTTGTCCGAGGCCGGTTTCCAGCAACGCCTGGAAGAGCAGATTGCCGCGCAGTCGCGGGAAAACCATCCGATGTCGCAGTATGTGTTTGAAGGCAAAGCCTCTCGCGAGCAACTGCAGGTGTTTTTGCGCCATCAATGGTTCCGCACGTACCGCCTGTACCGGGATGCCGCCGACCTGCTGGTCAACCTGACTGATGTGGACGAGGCGGCCGCCCTGGCGCGTTATCTCTACGGCGAGTTGGGCGAAGAAGACGAGCGGCGCTCCCACCCCCGCCTGTTAGCCAAGCTGCTTGCCGCCGTGGGCCTGAATGCCGATTTCGAGGCGCTCTCGACGATGCCCGAGGAAATCGCCTACCTCAACAACCGCGCACGCTGTTTCCGCAACCCCGATGTCGGCTGGGGCCTGGCGGTGTTCTACATCACCGAACTGGTGGTGCCGGGCAACCACGGCAAGCTGTACAACGCCCTGCGCAACGCGGGCTTGAGCCAGGATGACGCGGAGTACTACGAAGTGCATATCAGCCTGGTGCCGCCGCGGGCCAAGCGTGAATGGGCGCTGATCTCACGGCGTATTCCGGACCTCGGGTTTCAGAATGCGTTCCTGACGTCTTTGGCCGAGCACTTCCGGCTGGAGCGGGCTTATTACGATGCAGTCTGGGAAGAAGTACAACGCGTGAAGTAGCCCTCCCTGGACAACCCGAGTAACCCGACATGCCAAGTCATATCACTGAATCCCGTATCCACGGGGGCGCTTACTCGTCCCCGGAATTTGCTGCGATCTTCTCTGATGCCAATCAGGTGCAGAAGTGGCTCGATGTTGAAACAGCGCTGGCGGCGACCCAGGCGCAGATGGGCCTCATCCCCCACGAGGCCGCCCGGGAGATTGCCCGGGTAGCCAGCGTGGAACTGCTGGACCTCGACGCGTTGGGGCGCGAAGGCCTGGAAACCGGGCATATCCTGGTGCCGACCCTGCGCGCATTGCAGGGGTTATGCGCCGATGGGCTGGGCGAATACGTGCATTACGGCGTGACCACCCAGGACATCCTCGACACCGGGCTGATCCTGCAAATCCGCGATGCCTGGGGCCTGGCGGTGCAGCGCTTGCGCGGGATCCGTGGGCATCTGCTCACGCTCGCCCTGCGCCATAAGCACACGCCGATGGTCGCCAGGACCCATGGTCAACACGCTTTGCCCACCACGTTTGGCTACAAGGTGGCGGTGTGGGTCGATGAGATTGATCGACACCTTGAACGCTTTGAAGAAGCCTACGCCCGGGTGATGGTCGGCAACCTGACCGGCGCCGTGGGCACCCTGGCCGGGCTTGGCCCGCAGGGTTTGGAAGTGCAGCGCCGTACCCTGGAAAGCCTCGGCCTGTCGGCACCGTTGAGCAGTTGGCACAGCGCCCGCGACCGCATCCTGGAAGCCGCGTGGTTGCTGGTGCAGGCGTCGGCGACGTTGGGCCGTGTCGCCAATGAGATCTACCACCTGCAGCGCACCGAGATCGACGAAGTGCGCGAGGGGCGGCGAGCCGGGCAAGTGGGAAGTAGCACCATGCCCCACAAGCAAAACCCATCGACGGTGGACCTGATCAGCGCGCTGTCGCGGCTGGTGCGCGCGCAGATGGTTGCGCTGACCGACGCCGCTTTCCAGATGCACGAGCGTGACGGCACCACTTGGCGCATCGAATGGGCGGCCTTACCCGAGCTGTTCATTTACGCCGGTGCGTTGCTCGCTCGTATGGAAGGCTTGCTGCAGGCTGGGCTGCAGGTGCGTGAAGCGCGCATGCGCAGCAACCTGGACTTGCTGGGCGGGCTGATCCTGTCGGAGCGCGTGATGCTTGCGCTGGCGCCTCGGTGTGGCAAGCAGACGGCCCATCATCTGGTGCACGACATCGCCCTGCAGGCCCAGGACGCGGGCGTTTGCTTTCGCGATGCGCTGCTTGGCGACCCTCGGCTGCGCGGTTGTTTCAGCGCGCAAACGCTCGACGACTTGCTTGACCCGACAGCCTACACAGGGCTGGCGGCCGAGATGGTCGATCTGGTGGCAACTAAAGCAAGACCTCGCGCTTCAGGCGATGGCGCTGAGGCGGTGATGGCAACCCAAGGCAATACCAGTCAGTCCCTGTACGCTACGGAGGGTATGTGATGGATGCGCAAACATTGGAAGTGACAGCCCGTGCGTCTTGCACCGCACGTTCGGACCACCCGGGCTTTGATCATGACGGCGAGCAATGCCGCCACGAACACAGCCACATCCTCGATTCGAAAACCCACGGTTCGGGTTATGCCGGCCCGCAGAGCCGCAAGATCTTCTGCAGTCATTGTCGCCTGCAACGTTGGCTGGACGTGGAAGCTGCGCTGGCCATGGCCCAGGCCGATGTCAACATCATCCCGCGCGAGGCGGCCCTGGAGATCGAAAAGGCCGCGTTGCTATCGGGCATCAATGTGCGCCAACTGGCCGAGGGCGTGGCTGCCACTGGGCATTCGCTGATGCCATTGCTGAGCGCCCTGCAAAAAAATTGTAGCCCCAGTGCCCGTGAATACGTGCATTACGGCGCTACCACCCAAGACATCCAGGACACCGCCCAATCCCTGGAGATGCGCGATGTGCTTGATGCGATGGATCAGGCCCTGGAGACTTTGCTGGGCAAGTTGTCGACCCTGGCCGATGCGCACCGTGACTCGCTGATGGTCGCCAGGACCCACTCGATTCCCGCTTTGCCGACCACCTTCGGGCTGAAGGTCGCCGGCTGGATCGATGAGCTGTTGCGCCACCGGCAGCGCTTGGCCGAAGCCCGCCAGCGTGTACTGGTGGTGCAACTGTTCGGCGGGGTCGGCACCATGGCGGCGTTCGGCCCGGACGCCATGCCGATGCTGGATCGTTTTGCCCAGCGCTTGTCGCTGCAAGTGCCCCTGACGGGCTGGCATGTGTCCCGTGACCGCGTTGCGGAGTTCGTCAGCACCCTGGCCATGGTCACCGCCTCGTTGGCCCGCGTAGCCGATGAAATCCGTACGCTCAATCGTTGGGAAATCGCTGAAGTGGAAGTGGGCTGGAGCGACCAGCAGATCGGCAGCAGCACCATGCCGCACAAACGCAACCCCGAAGGCTGCGAGCAGGTGGTGGTGTTGGCACGGCTGGCCAAGGCCCAGGTCATGCTCGCGCTGGACGCGATGATTCTTGAGCATGAGCGCGATTACCGCGGTACGCGGTTGGAGTGGTGCGCGGTCGCGGACGTTTCCCACTATGCACTGATGGCGCTCTCGATTCTGACCGAGACCATCGATGGGCTCACCGTGAATGTGCAGAAAATGGAATGCACCGCCCAGGCCTATGGCGATGCCATCTGCACCGAAGCGGTGGTGTTCGAAATGGCGCGCAAGCTGGGCAAGAGCAGCGCCTACCAGATCATCTTCGAAGTGTCCCAGGCCAGCCAGCGCAATCACGTGTCGATCCGCGAGGCAATCGAGGCCGATGCGCGGGTGCTTGCGGTCATGAATGACGGCGCCCTGGCCCGGCTGTTCGAGCCCCGTACTCACTTGGGCATGTCCGAACGCATCGTTGACAACGTGCTGGCCAAACTCGCCGGCCACTGATCCCTTAACAGATTTGCATATTCATCAAGGAGCGACAGATGTCCAACGTTATGGAAGTTGATAAAGCCAAGGTCCAGCAATTTTCGGCGCGCATCATGGAGGATTACGGCAACACGCTGCGCGGCGCCATGCTCTACATCGGCGACCAGCTCGGTTTGTTCAAGGCTTTGGCCGACGGCCAGGCGGTGACCCTGGAAGAGTTGGCGCACAAGACCGGCTACAACGCACGTTACTTGCGCGAATGGCTGGGCAGCATGGCCACCGGCAATTATGTGACCTACGACGCGCAAACCCGCCGCTACCAAATGCCCGCCGAGTTTGCGCCGGTGCTGGCTGATGAAGATTCGCCGTATTTTGCCGGTGGCATTATCCAACTGAGCGTGCCGTTCGTGAGCATGGCGCCCAAGGTCATCGAGGCCTTCCGCCATGGTGGTGGTTGCGCTGAAGAGGCGTTCCCGCTGGAAACCTGGAAAGGCATGGAGCGCATGACCATGCCCTGGTACAAGCACTACCTGGTCCAGCACTGGATTCCATCCCTGGACGGCGTCGAAGAGAAGCTCAAGACCGGCGGCAGTGTGCTGGATTTCGGCTGTGGTGCGGGCCTGGCGGCGATCACCATGGCCAAGGCCTATCCTGAGGCGCGCATTGTCGGCTGCGACTTCCACCTGCCTTCCATCGAGTTGGCGCGGGCCAACGCCGAGGCGGCTGGTGTGGGTGACCGGGTGCAATTCGAGGTGAACGACTCCGATGCGTTGCGCGGCCAGCAATTCGACTTCGTGACCACCTTTGTGGTGATCCACGATGCCACCGACCCTCAGCAGATGCTCAAGGATTTGCGCGCCGCCACGGCCGAAGACGGTACTTACCTGATGGTGGAGCTCAACCTGTCCGAGGAACTGCACGAGAACATGAACCTGTTCGGGCGCGTCATGTACCCGCAGAGCACCCTCTATTGCATGACCTGTTCGCTGTCCCACGGTGGGGCAGGGCTGGGGGCGTTCATGGGCGAGAAGCGTGCCCGCCAAATGGCTGAGGCAGCCGGGTTCAGCCGCTTTCGTAAAGTGCCTTCGCAGTGGCCACCGATGCCGGCGCTGTTCGAACTCAAGCCTTGATAGGAAGCATCCGCGAGTCGCTTTGCGCAGTAAGGCAATTTAATGGCCCCTTTGTAACAAAATCCTCGCCAAAATCACTTTTATTTTCAGGTGGTTAGGTGAGGATGCAAATGCGCTCTGTGGGAATGATGCTGATTGCCTGCTCCCTGGCCGGCGGCGCGACTGTCGCGCAGGCCAGGGAATTGCGCGAGGGTGACAAGTACATGTGCAGTTGGGGCGCAGGCACGGCCGCCAGGGCCCAGGAACTCAAGTTATCCGGCGTTTCGCTATACGCGGCCCGGCAGAAGATCCAGACCCTCAAGTTCAGCAAGTCGTGGATGCGCATGATGGCCATGGGCATCACCGAGCAGACCTATGACAGCCGCTCAAGGCTCAAGCCCGAGGCGATTCGTCAAAGCTTTTACCAGGATTGCCTGCGCTACAAGGTCGCGCGCAAGTAATCCGTAGCCCCGCACCAGCCGTGGGGCCTTTACAAATCCACGACAAACCCCGTGTGAGTATTTGCATACAATTGCGCACTTCTTGATGGAGGCGGGTATGCAAGTGCTGATTCGAACGGCGACACCTGATGACGTCGACACGTTGTGCGCGATTCGCACCTCGGTGGTGCAAAACCACCTGAGCCTTGAACAGATGGCTGGCCTGGGGATTACCCCGCAGGTATTGAGCGATACGTTGCGTGCAGCACCTTGCGGCTGGATCGCGGAAGTGGACGGCCAGGCGGCGGGGTTTTCCATGGTCGACCTGGATGAAGGTGAAGTGTTCGCAATGTTCGTGCTGCCCTCGCACGAGAAGCTTGGGCTGGGCCGTCAACTGATGGCGGTGGCCGAGGCGGCCCTGTTTGAGCACCACGACACGCTCTACCTGGTGACTGATGGGCGTGATGAAATCCGGGCCAATGGGTTCTATCAGCGCCTGGGCTGGTCCGTCGTGGGCCCGGTCGATGGTGATGACGTTCGTTATGAAAAGAGCAGGGCGCCATAAGGCCATGAATGCCCCAGAGCCTCCATCGTCCAACGGCTTGCGCTACCTCGCGGTGGGTGTGCTGGGCATCGCCGTGCTGCTGGGGTTCTATTTCATTCAACTCAACGCCAAGGTCGACCGCCAGCGCGAAGAGGCGGCTGAACGCCTGACGCTGTGTCGTCATCTGGAGGCCGTGGTGGGCGCCACTGCTTCCAGTCGTGAGGCCCTTCAAGAAACATGCAAGCAGTTAAGTGAACAGTTACTTGAAAGCGCTACGCCCGATTAATAACCATTTTTTATACAGGGACTTACTGTCGTTACTTGCACCAAAAAGTAGCACGACTACTGCCTTCTACCTTAAAAAATATGTGGTTATTGAATGACTTACGACGCTTTCAATCCGACGAAAGGATTAAAATAATCTTGTTACATGTTTTTACAATCGCTACTATAGCCGGGCGTTCACCTCCCACGGTTTATGCATTTTTAAATCCCAAGTTTCCATCAGCTACTTGGGATTTTTTTTGCCCGCGATTTAATCTCGGCCTGTCGTTCATGGCCGGTGACGCCCTACTAAAGTGAGGGCTGGCTAACACTTTTGCATTAATTGTCCGGCGGCCGGCAAAACCTTATCTATGCTGCTTGCATCACCTCAATCGGGTAGAACCCAGGGACGGGGGGCTGATCATGATTTCCATCACCGAATTCAACCGCATCATGGCCTCAGGCTTCCTGCCGCTTGCGTGTGAGTGCTGCCTCAATAGCGACGGCTCGCTGCGCATCAGCGTGTTCGAGCCTGCGTCCGGTCGTGTCGACTTGCTGCTGACCCGCGTATCACCCGAAGGCCTGGACAGCATCCGTGCCATCTCCAACCTGATTGGTGAGTTGCGTACCGAGATAAAGGCCGGGCGCCGTGGGTTTGCTGCGGTAGGTTAACGGCCGTCCAGCGCGTCAGAGGCGCCGCAGGAAGGATTTGACGATGTGGCGGGTAGCGTCTGTGGTATCCAGCTCGTCCACGGCGCTGTAGGCGTACCACTGGCAATCGACAATCTCATTGCACGGCCGCGCCTCGTCGATATTGACCACCGAGGCCTCGAACACATGGTGGACGGTGTCGCGGGCCTTGAGCTCCTGCAGGTACAGCAAGCCGTCCACGTTTAAACCGGTTTCTTCTTCCAGCTCGCGTTCCGCCGCGCCTACCGGGCGCTCGTGCGCTTCTACTTTCCCGCCGGGCAATGCCCATTTTGATCTGGCCTTGCGTACGAAGAGGATATGCCCCTCATGTTCGCAAATGACGGTCGCCCTAATTTTCATCGAATGTGCCCCCGCGCCGGATGAATGTCATAAAAGTGTAATGCAATTGTCATGCTAAGTGGTTATGGCGCGCCGGGGCCGGTATGTGGATACTGCCCGATTGACGAATACGACCGAGGACATTAGATGAAGACCATACGCTGGGGCATGATCGGCTGTGGCAGTGTCACTGAATTGAAGAGTGGACCGGCTTTCTATAAAGCGCCAGGTTCGGCATTGGTCGCGGTGATGGGGCGGCGTGCCGAGGCGGTGCGCGATTATGCGGCGCGCCATGGCATTGCCCGTTGCTATACCGATGCCCAGGCCTTGATCGATGACCCCGAGGTGGATGCGGTCTACATCGCCACTCCGCCCGACAGTCACCTTGAGTACGCCCTGAGAGTGGCCGCGGCGGGCAAACATTGTTGCGTCGAAAAGCCGATGTCGCTGAATGCTGAACAGAGCGCGTTGATGCAGCGCACATTCGAGCGTGCCGGGCTGCATCTGTTTGTCTCCTACTATCGGCGTTCATTGCCACGCTTTCAGCAAGTGCGCACCTGGCTGCAGGAAGGCCGTATCGGTGAGTTGCGCCACCTGACCTGGACCTTGTGCAAACCCGCTGCCGTAACAGACTCCGACGCCACCAATTGGCGCACCGATCCGGCCATTGCCGGTGGCGGTTACTTTGCCGACCTGGCGAGCCATGGGTTCGACCTGTTCCAGTACCTGGCCGGGGACATCGTCGAGGTCTCAGGCTTTTCGGCGCGACAGGCTGGGCGCTACGCGGCAGAAGATGCCGTGACGGCCTGCTGGACATTTGCCAGCGGTGCATTGGGCATGGGCTGCTGGAATTTTGTGGCGGACCGACGCGAAGACCGGGTCGAACTGATCGGCAGTCGCGGTCGTATTCAGTTTTCGGTGTTCGAGGACCAGCCGCTGCGTCTTGAAGGCGAGACCACCGAGGTGTTGGACGTGCCGTGTCACACCCATATTCAATGGCACCACGTCCTGAACATGAACGCGCATATTCGTGGCGAGGCCGAGCATCCGTCGCTGGGCATCGAAGCGCTGAAGACCGATATCATCTTGGACAAGGTGTTACACCGTTACTCCCAGCATCCCTAGGCGTGGCAATAGCGTAAGGCTTTACTCTTTTAAAGGAATACCGGGATGAAATACTGGATGGTGATGTGGCTGCTGATGGCCACCGCGGCAACGGCGGCGCCACGCAGCCAAGGGCAGGCGGGTGAGTTTGATTTCTATGTGCTATCGCTCTCGTGGTCACCCACGTTTTGCCTCACGCACTCAGGCAACGAGCAATGCTCAGGTAAAGGCTACGGCTTTGTGCTGCATGGTTTGTGGCCGCAATACGCACGGGGAGGGTGGCCGGCGTCCTGTACACCGCAGACGCGCTTGAGCGAGGCAGAAATGGACAAGGGCGCGGCGCTGTTTCCCACCCGCACGCTGCTCAAGCATGAGTGGGCCAAGCATGGCACCTGCAGTGGGCTGGAGCCGTTGGAGTATCTGGAGAAGACCGATGTGGCGCTCGGTGCGGTTGCCATTCCGCAGCAACTGCAGCCGTTCAATACGCCGCCGTCATTGCAGGCCAACGAGATCGAGGCGCTGTTTCGCGAGAGCAACCCACGCATGGGCAACCACGGTATGGCGGTGATCTGCAAGGGCAAGGTGCTGTCGGAAGTGCGGGTGTGCCTGACCAAGGATCTCGCGTTCGCCGGTTGCCCGCGCAGTGTGAAGAGCCAGTGTCGGGGGGGCGATATTCGTATTCCCACCCAGCGCTGAGAGGTGCCCTGGATCCCACTATGAAAGCTGGCTTGTTGGGTCGCCGTATCGCTGCGATGGCGACGTGCCAGCCGATGGCTATCTACCTGACGCCCCCGCGATCCAACTGTGGGAGCTGGCTTGCCTGCGAAGACGGCCTCACAGTCGACACAGTTATACCGAGTACATATCCATTCCTGCGGTAACGGCCACTTAGGGTTCCGCCCTGACGGCGGCTCACTTTTGAAAAGCCGGAATGCCGGCCCAGACAAAAGTAAGCAAAACGCTCTTGCCCCACCACGTTACCCACGAATTCAAGCCTGCGTTCGGCCAGCGTGGTTTAACGGGGCGCCTGAGATCAAGATCACAAGCAGATCAAGATCAAGAGCGGCTCGCTTCGCATCGTGGTTACCTGTGGGCGGCACATTCGACATCTCTGTCGATTGAACGGCCGCCATCGCAGGCAAGCCAGCTCCCACAGTTGATCGCGGGGCACTAATCAGATCAGCGTCCGTTTCTCAAGTACCCAGGGGCATTTTCTTCAATACCCTCGTGTCCCTGCGCGGTACCGTGATCTAAACCTCGTTTGGGATCACAAAAGGAACTGCAATGAGCTTGATTCTCTCCATGGCCGCCTTTGCCCTGGCCACGTCCATCACGCCGGGACCGGTGAATGTGGTCGCTTTAAGTTCTGGCGCACGTTTTGGTTTCGTCGCCAGCCAGAAACATGTCTTTGGCGCCGCCGTGGGTTTTACCTTGTTGTTGGTGTTGATCGGTCTGGGGTTGCATGAAGTATTGGTGCGCTGGCCGATCCTGATTCAATTGATCCGCTGGGGCGGCGTGGCGTTCTTGTTGTATATGGCTTGGAAGCTGGCGGTGGATAATGGCCGGCTGGACGCTGACGGTGCGCACACAGCGCCGTCGATGCTGTATGGCGCGATCATGCAGTGGCTCAACCCGAAAGCCTGGCTGGCGTGTGTGGCAGGCATGGGGTTGTTCGTGGCCGATGGCGATGCGGCGCAGGTATGGTTGTTTGCCGTGCTTTACCTGGTGATCTGCTACCTGTCGGTGGCGTGCTGGGCGTATGCGGGGACGTTTTTGCGCCGCTACTTGAACAACCCCAAAGGTGTGCGCCTGTTCAACCGCTCAATGGCCGCGTTGCTGGTGGCCAGTGTGGGTTATTTGCTGATGGCTTGAGGTTCTCGCGGTATTGCCCCGGCGTGGCCGCGAAGTGTTGTTTGAAGGTGCGCTGGAAGTGCGCCTGGTCGGCAAAGCCCGCGGCCAGGGCGACGTCGGCAATCAGTGCGCCATTGCGCAGTTGGCTGCGGGCGAACTGGATGCGTCGGTTGACCATGAAGGCGTGGGGCGTCAAGCCGTAATACTGCTTGAATGCGCGGATCAGATAAGACGGCGACAGTTCAGCGGCCTGGCAGATGTCTTCGAGTTTCAAGGCCTGCGTGCAGTGGGCGCGGATGTAGTCGGCGGCGCGTTCCAGTTTGTGGTTGACCTCGCGTACCGGCGTCAGCGAAGGGTTCAGGCGCTGTTGCACCTCGGTGAAGTAACTCACTAGCGCGCTCTGTTTTTGCAGCAGTTCGGCCTGCTCATCCAGCAGTGTCCGGTACAGGTCGAGCAAACCGTGGTACAGCACCGGCTCGCGCGTATGGGGCGTGTCGAATGCTCGGTAGCCCTGGTCGGTACTGAATCCCAGCTGGTATTGCAGGTCGGTCAGCCACGGCGTGTCCAGGTACAGCATGTGGTAGGACCAGGGCTGGTCATGGATGGGGTTGCACGCATGCACATCGCCTGGGTTCATCAGCACCACGGTGCCGGCGCTGATTTCGAAGGTGCGCGCGCCGTAGTGGTAATAGCTGCAGCCGGTGGTGATCGCACCGATGGAAAAATGCTCATGGGCGTGCCGGGTGTAAGTGACCTTGCGCCCGTCGGCGATGCTGCGCGCTTCGATGAACGGCAGGCGTTCGTCGCGCCAGAAGCGCGGCGTGTCTGCGGGACGGGCGATTGGGCTGAGCGACATGGCGTTATTTCTCCTGCATTTGCACCCGCGTGCCGTCAGGCCGGCACCAAAAAAGCCGCCTTGAGCAACTGCCGGGTATAGGCATGTTGCGGGTCAGCAAAAATAGCCTGGGCATCGCCTTGCTCCACCACCTGGCCTTGCTTGACCACCATCAACTGGTGACTCAGCGCCTTCACCACTGCCAGGTCATGGCTGATAAACAGGTAGGTCAGGTTGTACTTGGCCTGCAAACCACGCAGCAACTCTACCACCTGGCGCTGTACCGTGCGGTCCAGGGCCGAGGTGGGTTCGTCCAGCAGGATCAGGCGCGGCTTGAGCACCAGCGCTCGGGCGATAGCGATGCGTTGGCGCTGGCCGCCGGAAAATTCATGGGGGTAGCGATGCCGGGATTCGGGGTCCAGGCCCACTTCCTTGAGCGCCGCGATAATCGCCGCTTCCTGTTCGGCGGGCGTGCCCATCTTGTGGATACGCAGGCCTTCGCCAACGATCTCGCTGACGCACATGCGCGGGCTCAGGCTGCCGAACGGGTCCTGGAACACCACCTGCATTTCCCGGCGCAACGGGCGCACCTGCTGTTGGCTGAGGCGGTCCAGTTGCTGGCCTTCGAAGCGAATCCCGCCCTGGCTGCCGATCAGGCGCAAAATTGCCAGGCCCAAGGTGGACTTGCCCGAGCCACTTTCGCCAACGATGCCCAGGGTTTGGCCCTGGGGCAGGCTGAAGTTGATGCCGTCCACAGCCTTGACGTAATCGACGGTATTGCGCAAAAAGCCTTTCTTGATCGGAAACCAGACTTTCAGGTCGTCCACTTCCAGCAGCGGAGGGCCGACATCATTGTTGGCTGGCCCACCGCTGGGCTCCGCCGCGAGCAACTCCTGGGTATAGGGATGCTGGGGCGACTGGAACAGTGTCTCGCAATCGGCCTGTTCAACGATGCAACCTTGCTGCATCACACACACACGGTGGGCGATGCGCCGTACCAGGTTGAGGTCATGGCTGATCAGCAGCAGCGCCATGCCCAGCCGCGCCTGCAGCTCCTTGAGCAATTCCAGGATCTTCAACTGCACGGTGACATCCAGCGCCGTGGTCGGCTCGTCGGCAATCAACAACTCCGGCTCGTTGGCCAGAGCCATGGCGATCATCACTCGCTGGCGCTGGCCGCCGGACAGCTCGTGAGGCAACGCCTTGAGGCGTTTGTGTGGCTCGGGGATACCCACCAGCTCCAGCAATTCCAACGTGCGCTGGGTGGCGACCTTGCCGGTCAGGCCCTTGTGCAGGCCGAGCACTTCGTTGATCTGTTTTTCGATGGAGTGCAGCGGGTTCAACGAGGTCATCGGCTCCTGAAAGATCATCGCAATGCGGTTGCCGCGTATATGCCGCAGCGTCTTCTCTTTGAGCGTCAGCAGGTCTTGCCCTGAATACTCGATAGTGCCCGACGGATGCCTGGCCAACGGGTAGGGCAGCAGGCGCAGGATCGAATGGGCGGTGACCGATTTGCCCGAACCGCTTTCACCCACCAGCGCCAGGGTTTCGCCGCGCTTGATGTCGAAGCTCACGTGGTTGACCACCCGGTGGTGATGCTCGCCGGTGACGAACTCGACACTGAGGTCGCGGATTTCGATCAGATTGTCCGGATTCATCTCATTTCCTCGGGTCGAACGCATCGCGAGCGGACTCGCCGATAAACACCAGCAGGCTCAACATGATCGCCAGCACCGCGAAGGCACTCATGCCCAGCCACGGCGCTTGCAGGTTGGACTTGCCCTGGGCCACCAGCTCACCCAGCGACGGCGAACCTGCCGGCAGCCCGAAGCCGAGAAAGTCCAAGGCGGTCAGGGTGCCAATGGCGCCGGTAAGGATGAAGGGCAGGAAGGTCATGGTCGAGACCATCGCATTGGGCAGAATGTGACGGAACATGATCGCGCCGTTCTGCATGCCCAGCGCCCGCGCCGCGCGTACGTATTCCAGGTTACGACCGCGCAGGAACTCGGCGCGCACCACATCCACCAGGCTCATCCAGGAAAACAGCAGCATGATCCCCAGCAGCCACCAGAAGTTGGGTTGCACGAAGCTGGCCAGGATGATCAGCAGGTAGAGCACCGGCAAGCCGGACCAGATCTCCAGGAAACGTTGCCCGGCCAGGTCGACCCAGCCGCCATAAAAGCCCTGCAAGGCGCCGGCAATCACGCCGATGATCGAGCTGAGTATGGTCAGGGTCAGGGCGAAGAGCACCGACACGCGAAAGCCGTAGATCACCCGCGCGAGCACATCACGCCCTTGGTCATCGGTGCCCAGCAGGTTGACCGAGGACGGCGGCGCCGGGGCCGGGACTTTCAGGTCGTAATTGATGCTCTGGTAGCTGAACGGAATCGGTGCCCACAAGGTCCAGGCATCCTTGGCTTTCAGCAGCTCCTGGATGTACGGGCTCTTGTAGTTGGCTTCCAGCGGGAATTCACCGCCGAAGGTAGTCTCCGGGTAGCGCTTGAGCGCCGGGAAGTACCAGCCGCCGTCGAAGTGCACCGCCAGGGGCTTGTCGTTGGCGATCAACTCGGCGCCCAGGCTCAGCACGAACAGCACCAGGAACAGCCACAGCGACCACCAGCCACGCTTGTTGGCTTTGAACCGCTCGAACCGGCGGCGATTGAGGGGGGACAGGTTCATCTCAATGCTCCCGGCTGGCAAAGTCGATACGTGGATCGACCAGGGTGTAGGTGAGGTCGCCGATCAGTTTCACGATCAGCCCCAGCAGGGTGAAGATAAACAGCGTGCCGAACACCACCGGGTAGTCACGGTTGATCGCCGCTTCAAAGCTCATCAGGCCCAGGCCGTCGAGGGAGAAGATCACCTCCACCAGCAACGAGCCGGTAAAGAAGATGCCAATGAAGGCCGAAGGGAAACCGGCGATCACCAGCAGCATGGCGTTGCGGAACACGTGGCCATACAGCACGCGGCGGTTGGTCAGGCCCTTGGCCTTGGCGGTGACCACGTACTGCTTGTTGATCTCGTCGAGAAAGCTGTTCTTGGTCAGCAGGGTCATGGTCGCAAAGTTGCCGATCACCAGGGCGGTGACGGGCAGCGCCAGGTGCCAGAAGTAATCGAGGATCTTGCCGCCCCAGCTCAACTCCTCGAAGTTGTTGGAGGTGAGCCCGCGCAAGGGGAACCAGTCGAAATAACTGCCACCGGCAAACACCACGATCAGCAGAATCGCAAACAGGAACGCCGGTATCGCGTAGCCGACGATGATCGCCGAGCTGGTCCACACATCGAAATGGCTGCCGTGGCGCGTGGCCTTGGCGATCCCCAGGGGGATGGACACCAGGTACATGATCAGGGTGCTCCACAACCCGAGGGAAATAGACACCGGCATCTTTTCCTTGATCAGGTCGATGACCTTGGCGTCCCGGAAAAAGCTGTCACCGAAGTCCAGCTGGGCGTAGTTCTTGACCATGATCCACAAGCGTTCCGGCGCCGACTTGTCGAAGCCGTACATCTTTTCGATTTCCTTGATCAGCGCCGGGTCCAGGCCCTGGGCGCCACGGTAGCTGGAACCGGCCACCGCGACTTCGGCGCCGCCGCCAGCAATGCGGCTGGTGGCGCCGTCGAAGCCTTCGAGCTTGGCGATCATCTGCTCCACCGGGCCGCCGGGAGCGGCCTGGATGATGACAAAGTTGATCAACAAGATCCCGAACAGCGTGGGAATGATCAGCAACAGGCGGCGAACAATATAGGCCAGCATTTAATCGCCTCCGCTCGCCGCATCGGCGCGTGTGTCCAGGGGGACGGCAGGTGTGACGTCGGGTTTGCTCCACCAGGTCGCGGTGCCGACGTCGTAGCGTGGCGAGACCTTGGGGTGGCCCAGGTGGTCCCAGTACGCGACGCGAAAGGTCTTGATGTGCCAGTTGGGAATCACGTAGTAACCAAACTGCAGCACACGATCCAGCGCCCTGGCGTGGGCGATCAGGCTTTGCCGCGAACCGGCGTCGATCAGCTCTTCCACCAACTGGTCGACCGCGGGGTCCTTGAGGCCCATGTAGTTGCGGCTGCCGGGCTTGTCGGCGCTGGAGGATTTCCAGAACTCGCGCTGCTCGTTACCCGGCGAGGTGGATTGCGGGAAGCTGCCCACCAGCATGTCGAAGTCGCGCGAGCGCAGGCGGTTGACGAACTGTGAGACGTCCACGCGACGAATCACCAGGTCGATGCCCAGGTCTGCCAGGTTGCGCTTGAACGGAAGCAGGATGCGCTCGAACTCGGTCTGGGCCAGCAAAAACTCTATGGTCACTGGCTTGCCGGTGCTGTCGACCATTTTGTCGTCAACAATCTTCCAGCCCGCTTCCTGCAGCAGTTGGTAGGCCTCGCGTTGCTGGGTGCGGATCATGCCGCTGCCGTCGGTGTGGGACGGTTCGAATGCCTGGGTGAAGACTTCGCCAGGGATCTTGTCGCGCAGCGGCTCGAGAATCGCCAGCTCGTCCGGACCGGGTAGGCCGGTGGCGGCCATTTCCGAGTTTTCGAAATAGCTGCGGGTACGGGTGTAGGCACCGTTGAACAGTTGCTTGTTGCTCCACTCGAAATCCAGCAGAAGGCTGATGGCCTTGCGCACCCGCACGTCCTGGAACATCGGCTTGCGCATGTTGAACACAAAACCCTGCATGCCGGTGGGGTTGCCGTTGGGAATTTCTTCCTTGATCAATCGGCCTTCTTTCACCGCTGGAATGTTGTAGGCATTGGCCCAGTTCTTGGCGCTGAACTCCAGCCAGTAGTCGAACTGCCCGGCCTTCAAGGCTTCCAGGGAGGCAGTGCTGTCGCGGTAGTAATCGGTGATGCGGGTATCGAAGTTGTAGAAGCCCTTATTGACCGGCAGGTCCTTGGCCCAATAATCCTTGACCCGCTCGTAGCGAATCATGCGGCCCGGCTTGACCTCGGCCACCTGGTAAGGCCCGCTGCCCAAGGGGATTTCCAGGTTGCCCTTGGAAAAATCCCGGCTGGCCCACCAGTGTTTGGGCAGTACTGGCAACTGCCCAAGGATCAACGGCAACTCGCGGTTGTTGGTGCGCTTGAACTTGAACAGCACGCGCAACGGGTCTTCGGCCACCACCTCATCGACGTCGGCGTAGTAGTTGCGGTACAGCGGGTTGCCTTCCTTGATCAGGGTCTGGAAGGTAAACACTACGTCTTCGGCGCGTATCGGGTGGCCGTCATGGAAGCGCGCTTCGGGGCGCAGATAGAAGCGCACCCAGCTGTTGTCCGGGGCTTTTTCGATCTTGCCGGCCACCAGGCCGTATTCGGTGATGGGTTCGTCCAGGCTTTGCATGGCCAGGGTGTCGTAGATCAGTGGCAGGTTGTCTGCCGGTACGCCCTTGCTGATATAGGGGTTGAGGCTGTCGAAGCCGCCCATGGCCGATTCGCGGAAGGTTCCGCCCTTGGGGGCGTCGGGGTTTACATAGTCAAAATGCTTGAAGTCGGCGGGGTACTTGGGGGGCTCGTTGTAGAGAGTCAGCGCATGCTGAGGCGCGGCGTGCGCCGCGGTGCACAGCAACAGGCTGGCGAGCAGGGTAGTACGCAAGGACATCATTGGGCTTTCTCCGAAGCTTTCAGCCACCATGCGCTCAGGCCCAGGCTGTAGGGCGGCGTGGTGACGAAGGCGAACCGGTTGCGGTACGCCAGGCGATGATAGTTGAGGTACCAGTTGGGAATGCTGTAGTGCTGCCACAGCAGCACCCGGTCCAGGGCGCGGCCGGCAGCCAGTTGTTCTTCGCGGGTCTGCGCCGCCAGCAGTTGGTCCAGCAGGTGGTCGACCACCGGGTTGGCGATACCGGCGTAATTCTTGCTGCCTTTGATTGCGGCCTGGCTGGAGTGGAAGTACTGCCACTGCTCAAGGCCGGGGCTCAAGGTCTGGTTGAGAGTCATCAAAATCATGTCGAAATCGAATTGATCGAGGCGCTGTTTGTACTGTGCGCGGTCAACGGTACGCAAGCGGGCGTCGATGCCGATGCGGGTCAGATTTTCGACATAGGGTTGCAGGATGCGCTCGAGGTTCGGGTTGACCAGCAGGATTTCCAGGCGCAGCGGTTGCCCGTCCTTATCCAGCAGGCGCTGCCCTGACAGTTTCCAGCCGGCCTCGCTGAGCAGGGCCAGGGCCTGGCGCAGGGTTTCGCGGGGAATGCCACGGCCATCGGTGTTCGGCAGACTGAACGGTTGGGTAAACAGCGCAGCCGGCAGTTGGTCGCGGTAGGGCGAGAGCATCAACCACTCATGGCCCACGGGCAGGCCGGTGGCCGAGAATTCACTGTTGGGGTAATAGCTCACCGAACGCTTGTAGGCGCTGCTGAACAGCGTGCGGTTGGTCCATTCAAAATCGAACATCAACCCCAGGGCTTCACGCACTTTGGCCTGGCTGAACGCCGGTCGCCGGGTATTCATGAACAGGCCCTGGCTCTGGGTGGGGATCTGATGGGCGATCTGCGCCTTGATCACATCGCCGCGGTTGACCGCCGGGAAGTTGTAGCCGGTGGCCCAGTTCTTGGCCTGATGCTCGATATAAATGTCGAATTCACCGGCCTTGAAGGCTTCAAAGGCCACGTCGCTGTCGCGATAGAACTCCACTTCGACCTTGTCGTAGTTATAGAAACCCTGGTTGACCGGCAGGTCTTTGCCCCAGTAATCCTTGACCCGTTCAAACACCAGTTGCCGCCCAGGCGCAACCTTGGTGATGCGGTAGGGCCCACTGCCCAGGGGCGGCTCGAAGGTGGTGGCCTTGAAGTCACGGTTTTTCCAATAGTGCTGGGGCAGCACCGGCAACTCGCCCAGGCGCAGGATCAGCAAGGGGTTGCCGGCGCGCTTGAACACAAAGCGGATACGGTGAGGGTTGAGGATATCGACCCGGGCCACTTCCTGCAGGTTGGTGCGGTACTGCGGGTGGCCTTCGGTCAGCAGGGTGCGATAGGAGAACGCCACGTCATCGGCGGTGATCGGCTTGCCGTCGTGAAAGTGCGCTTCGGGGCGCAGGTTGAACACCACCCAACTGCGGTCTTCGCTGTATTCCACCGATTGGGCAATCAGGCCATAGCTTGAGGTGGGTTCATCGCCGGACGGCGCGTATTGCCCAGTGCCCACCATTAAAGGTTCATTGAGTTCGTTGACGCCGTACTGCAGGAAATTGGCGGTGGAAACCGGGCTTGAACCTTTGAAGGTGTAGGGGTTGAGCGTATCGAAGGTGCCAAATGCCATCACCCGCAATGTCCCGCCTTTGGGCGCTGCAGGGTTTACCCAATGGTAATGGGTGAATTTGGCCGGGTACTTGAGTGTGCCGAACTGCGCATAACCGTGGCTTTCGGTGATCGTCGCATTCGCCGCAAAGCTCAAGGCCAGACTTATTAGTAGAAGGAGGGGACGCTTCAAGTCAGAGATCCGATCCAGGCGGCTTGGGCTTTATGATCGGTACAGTAACAGCTTGTTCCGGTTGGAAAAAGCATCTTGAAATTGGCTGTAGGCCCATGTGGGAGCGGGCTTGCTCGCGAATGCAGTGTGTCAGTCAACAGAGATGTTGATGTGCCACCCTATTCGCGAGCAAGCCAGCTCCCACATGGGGTCCCCAGAAAGCCTGAAGCCTTAGCGCGGCCCGGAAACCACCAGCATCTGCCCTGGTTTCAATGCCTGGCCGGTGCGCGGGTTCCAACGCTTGAGATGTTGCATCTCGACGTTGAAGCGCTTGGCCACCATGTACAGCGAATCACCTTTCTTGACCTTGTACTGCACCGGTTTTTTCGCCGCGACTTTACGCGTGTCCTGCATCACCAAGGTCTGGCCGACCTTGAGGGCCTGGCCGTTGAGCTTGTTCCAGCGCTGCAGGTCATGCACATCGACCTTGTTGGCCTTGGCGATCAGCGTGAGGTTGTCGCCACTGCGTACCTTGTAGCTACGGGTACGCCCTGCGACCGCCTTGGTCTCGACTTCGTCGAATACCGGCTTCTTAGGGCGCATGCTCAGCAATTCTTCCGGCTTCATCGTCGAAAGGGTGCTGGTCAGCAGTTGGGCCTTGGAGGTCGGCACCAGCAGATGCTGGGGGCCGTCCAGGGTGGTGCGTTGTTTCAAGGCCGGGTTGAGCTGAAACAGTTCGTCTTCGTCGATCTCGGCCAGCGCGGCAACCCGTGACAGGTCCATGCTTTGCTTGACTTCAACGACCTCGAAGTACGGCGTGTTGGCAATCGGGTTCAGGTTGACGCCGTAGGCTTCGGGCGCCAGTACCACCTGGGACAAGGCCAGGAACTTGGGCACATAGTCCTTGGTTTCCTGGGGCAGGGGCAGGTTCCAGTAGTCGGTGGGCAGGCCGAGCTTTTCGTTGCGCTCGATCGCCCGGCTGACGGTGCCTTCGCCGGCGTTATAGGCCGCCAGGGCCAGCAGCCAGTCGCCGTTGAACATGTCATGCAGACGCGTCAGATAGTCCAGGGCGGCGGTGGTGGAGGCGGTGATGTCGCGGCGGCCATCGTAGGCGCGGGTCTGGCGCAGGTTGAAGTAGCGCCCGGTGGAGGGAATGAACTGCCACAAGCCCACCGCATCGCTGCGCGAATAGGCCATCGGGTTGTAGGCACTTTCAATCACTGGCAGCAGCGCCAGTTCCAGGGGCATGTTGCGTTCTTCAAGGCGTTCGACGATGTAATGAATGTAGAGGCTGCCGCGTTCGCCGGCATTCTCCAGAAAGGAGGGGTTGCTGGCGAACCACAGGCGCTGTTGCTCGATGCGCGGGTTGACGCCGACACCGTCCTGCAATTGAAAGCCCCGACGCATGCGTTCCCAGACGTCCTGGGGTACTTCGGGGCTGGGCTTCTCTGATAGCCAAATAGGTTTTTGCTTGATCTTGGCAGCAAGATTCGGTTTGGGTTGCACGGTGGATTGTGCAGCGTAATGAGTCGATTGGCAGCCCGCCAGAGTTGCGGAAACGGCCACCGCCACGGCTTGAGCCAGGCGGGTCAATGCGTCTGAAGAAATGGATTTACGAATAGATGACGACATTGGCTGGAAGTAAGTTCCGGGCAAAAATGTCGGGCGATTCTAGAAAGCGCTTTGGTTCCGGTCAACCATTCAGAAATTACGTATCAGATTGCATCTGGTTAGAACTTATCTTTCCAAGCCCTCAAGCTAGCAAACACCTCGGCCCCAGAGCGGTTGTCGCGGCCGTTCCGTTCGTCCGCTTTTTGTTTAACGGATGTTTCAGCGGTGCGCAGAAAAGGGTTAGTACGTTTTTCCAGGGCCAGGTTGGAGGGCAGCGTCATCTCGCCACGGGCGCGAAGTTGGGCGACATTTTCCACACGTTCGGCGATGTCGGCATTGTGCGGTTCCACGGCTTGGGCAAATTTCAAGTTACTTTGCGTGTATTCATGGGTGCAGTACACCTGCGTATCGGCGGGCAGGGCGGCCAGGCGTTCCAGAGAGTTGTACATCTGTTCGGGTGTACCTTCGAACAGGCGACCGCAACCGGCGGCGAACAAGGTATCGCCACACAGCAATACGCCTTGGTGATAAAAGGCGATGTGGCCGAGGGTGTGGCCTGGCACGGCGTACACGTCGAAGTCCCAGCCCAGCACGCGGATATGGTCGTTATCGTGCAAGGCCACATCCCGCGCCGGGATCTTTTCGTTGGCAGGGCCATAAACCTTGGCGCCGGTGGCATTTTTCAGTTGCTCGACACCGCCTACATGATCATGGTGATGATGGGTAACCAGTATGTCGCTGAGGCGCCACTCGGCATTCTGCTTGAGCCAGGCCAGCACTGGCGTGGCATAGCCGGGGTCGACCACGGCGCAGCGCTGGGTCGTAGGGTCTTGTAACAACCAGATGTAGTTGTCGGTAAAGGCGGGTAGGGCACTGATCTGTATCATTCTTCGATTCGCCAAGCTGAACACATTGGTGCATCTTAGAACGTCTAGGCGAGTTGGAGAATGCAATGACTGATAAAGCGTTCGCCCAGGCCGATCCTGAGTGGCTGGCCCTGATCAGCGCGGCCCGCGAATGGTTGTCCGGGCCGATTGGGCAGTTTTTGCTGGAAGAAGAGCGGCGCATGCTCGAAGACGAGCTGGGCCGGTTCTTTGGTGGCTACTTGGTGCATTACGGACCGTCGGCCGACACGCCTCCATCGGCGCCGCAGGTGCAACGCAATGTGCGCCTGGGTGCACCGTTGCCGGGCGTGGAGATCGTCTGCGAGGAACAGGCCTGGCCCTTGAGCGAACACGCCGCCGATGTGGTGGTGTTGCAGCACGGCCTGGATTTCTGCTTGTCACCCCACGGTTTGTTGCGCGAAGCGGCGAGCAGCGTGCGCCCTGGTGGGCATTTGCTGATTGTCGGCATCAACCCCTGGAGCAGTTGGGGCCTGCGCCGTGTGTTCGCCCATGACGGACTGCGCCAGGCGCGTTGCATCGCGCCATCGCGTGTGGGCGACTGGCTCAACCTGCTGGGCTTCGCGCTGGAGAAACGCCGCTTCGGGTGCTATCGTCCGCCGCTTGCGACTGCCAAGTGGCAGGGCCGTCTGGCCGGTTGGGAACGCCGGGCAGGAGCCTGGCAGCTGTCGGGTGGCGGCTTCTATTTATTGGTCGCACGCAAGATCGTGGTCGGTCTGCGACCGTTGCAGCAAGTGCGCCGCGAGCCGATCGGCAAGCTCGTGCCGATGCCGTTGGCCAAGGTCAACCGCGAACAAGGCGAACCGTAAAACCTCTTTTTGATTTCAGGCCGAATAACCGATGACCGATAGCGTAGAACTCTTCACCGATGGCGCCTGCAAAGGCAACCCGGGCCCAGGCGGCTGGGGCGCCTTGCTGGTGTGCAAGGGCGTGGAGAAGGAACTGTGGGGCGGCGAAGCCAATACCACCAATAACCGTATGGAATTGATGGGCGCCATTCGCGGCCTCGAAGAACTCAAGCGGCGTTGCAACGTACTGCTGGTGACCGACTCGCAATATGTGATGAAGGGCATCAACGAGTGGATGGTCAACTGGAAAAAACGCGGCTGGAAAACGGCGGCCAAGGAGCCGGTCAAGAACGCCGACCTGTGGCAATTGCTCGATGAACAGTGCAATCGTCACGACATCACCTGGAAATGGGTACGCGGGCACATCGGCCATCCTGGCAACGAGCGCGCCGACCAGTTGGCCAACCGTGGCGTGGATGAAGTGCGCGGCTACAAGCAGAGCTGAATCAGCGACACCGCGGCGGCCGTTCGAGCCGCTGCTTCACCGCCGCCATTGCGTGTGGCGAATCTACCAGCACGGCATTGAGCTTCAGGCAGGCATACTTTGGCCTGATCACAAAGATGCCGTGAGTGTTGTCGCTTACAGAGCCAGGATTGCACGGGCGAGTTGTTCGTCCGTGCATCGCAGGTCCACTCTTGTCTGGCGAATATGCCGCAAGGCTGACTCCAACTGGACACCGCGTATTGCACCTTCGCTTGCGACAAACGATGCGGCATCGGCCTTGGCCGCCAGCACAATCTTGTCGTCCTTGAAGCTGCTGCTGGTGCCGCCCGTGGCACTCATCGACAGGCTCACCAAGGCGTCAGTGGTCATCACGAAACTGGTGGCTTGCGCACCGGCAGCGCTGAACAGGCAGGGGATGAACAGCCAGTTCAGGTTGAACATGAGTCAGTGAATTCCGTATCTGGAGGAGGCGCGCAGGTTAGCGACGAGGGACGTAGAAAACCGCAGCAAGTTTGCGAAACCTTGTAAATAACTGTTGGGTGTCCACCGGGGGTTGGGTGCCATGGGCGCTTCGTTTACAGAGCGTGCTAATATCCCGCCCCTTGAACTGTACCGAACCGTTGAGAGCTGAACCCTGATGGCCATCCGATCTGTTGTACTCGATACCGAAACCACCGGCATGCCGGTGACCGATGGTCACCGGATCATCGAAATCGGCTGTGTCGAACTGATGGGGCGCCGCCTGACCGGCCGCCACTTCCACGTCTACCTGCAACCGGACCGCGACAGTGACGAGGGCGCGATTGGCGTCCACGGCATCACTGACGAATTCCTCAAGGGCAAGCCGCGCTTCGCCGAAGTGGCCGATGAGTTCTTCGAATTCATCAATGGCGCCCAGTTGATCATCCATAACGCGGCGTTCGACATCGGCTTCATCAACAACGAATTTGCCCTGATGGGGCAGACTGACCGTGCGGACATCTCCCAGCACTGTACGATCCTCGATACCTTGATGATGGCCCGCGAGCGTCACCCGGGCCAGCGCAACAGCCTCGATGCCTTGTGCAAGCGCTATGGCGTCGACAACTCCGGCCGTGAACTCCACGGCGCCTTGCTTGACTCCGAGATCCTGGCCGACGTTTACCTGACCATGACCGGCGGGCAGACCAGCCTGTCCCTGGCCGGTAATGCATCCGATGGCAGCGGTTCGGCGGAAGGGTCGGGCAACCGCCCTTCGGAAATCCGCCGCTTGCCAGCTGATCGCAAGCCGACGCCGATCATCCGTGCCAGCGAGCAGGACCTGGCCGAGCATGCGGCAAGGCTGGAGGCGATTGCCAAGGCAGCCGGTGCGCCGGCGTTGTGGACTCAACTCACTCAGCAATAACCGCTCATGTAGGAGCAGGCTTGCAGCCATGGGTACTTACACAGTTGCATCTGTGGCGAGGGAGCTTGCTCCCGTGACGGCCTGCCAGCCAACACCTATCTACCTGACGCTGCGCGATCAAACTGTGGGAGCTGGCTTGCCTGCGATAGCGGCCTGCCAGCCAACGCCTATCGACCTGACGCCCCGCGATCAAACTGTGGGAGCGTGCTTGCTCGCGAATGCGGCCTGACAGTCAACACGGTTGGATTGGGTACATCTCCATTCCTGCGGTAACGGCCACTTAGCGTTCCGCTCTGACAGCGGGTCACTTTGGAAAAACCGGAGTGCCGGCCCAGCCCACCCACAGTTTGATCGCGGGGTGTCAGGTAGGTATGGCCCAGCTGGCAGGCCGTCACGGGAGCAAGCTCCCTCGCCACAGGTTCAACGCCGTACCGACGGTTATGCAGGTACCTCTCGACCACCTGTGAAATCTTCATTCGCCACTTTTGCTTCCAGCTTCTACCCTTGTGCAAAGCCTCCGGAGTAAGAGTGCTCATGTACAAAGACCTGAAGTTCCCTGTTCTGATCGTGCACCGTGACATCAAGGCCGACACCGTTGCCGGTGACCGGGTTCGAGGCATCGCCAGGGAGTTGGAACAAGAGGGCTTCAGTATTTTTTCTGCGGTGGACTACGCCGAGGGGCGGCTGGTGGCCGCTACCCATCACGGTCTGGCCTGCATGCTGATTGCCGCCGAAGGCGCCGGGGAAAACACTCATCTGTTGCAGAACATGGTGGAGTTGATTCGCTTGGCGCGCCTGCGCGCACCCAACCTGCCGATCTTTGCGCTGGGCGAGCAAGTCACCCTGGAAAACGCGCCCGCCGATGCCATGAGCGAGCTCAACCAGCTGCGCGGCATTCTTTATCTGTTCGAAGACACCGTGCCGTTTCTGGCGCGCCAGGTCGCCCGCGCCGCACGCACGTACCTGGATGGCCTGTTGCCGCCGTTCTTCAAGGCGTTGGTGCAACACACCGCCGATTCCAATTATTCCTGGCACACCCCCGGTCATGGCGGTGGCGTGGCCTATCGCAAAAGCCCGGTGGGGCAGGCGTTTCATCAGTTCTTCGGGGAAAACACCCTGCGCTCTGACTTGTCGGTGTCGGTGCCCGAACTGGGCTCGCTGCTCGATCACACCGGGCCTTTGGCCGAAGCCGAGGCACGCGCCGCGCGCAACTTTGGCGCCGACCATACGTTCTTCGTGATCAACGGCACGTCCACCGCCAACAAGATCGTCTGGCATTCCATGGTGGGGCGCGATGACCTGGTGCTGGTAGACCGCAATTGCCACAAGTCGGTGTTGCATTCGATCATCATGACCGGCGCGATCCCGCTGTACCTGTGCCCGGAGCGCAACGAGCTGGGGATCATCGGCCCGATCCCCCTGGGCGAATTCAGCCCTGAGTCGATCCGCGCCAAGATCGACGCCAGCCCCTTGACCCGTGGGCGACCACCGAAAGTGAAATTGGCGGTGGTGACCAACTCCACCTATGACGGCCTGTGTTACAACGCCGAACTGATCAAGCAGCAACTGGGCAACAGTGTCGAGGTGCTGCATTTTGATGAGGCCTGGTATGCCTACGCCGCCTTTCACGAGTTCTTCGCCGGGCGTTATGGCATGGGTACCTCGCGCACGCCGGACAGCCCCTTGGTGTTCACCACCCACAGTACGCATAAGTTGCTGGCGGCATTCAGCCAGGCGTCGATGATCCACGTACAGGACGGCGGCGCACGGCAACTGGACCGTGACCGCTTCAATGAAGCCTTCATGATGCATATCTCCACCTCGCCGCAATACAGCATCATCGCGTCGCTGGATGTGGCCTCGGCAATGATGGAAGGCCCGGCCGGGCGCTCGCTGCTTCAGGAAATGTTCGACGAGGCCTTGAGTTTTCGTCGCGCCCTGGCCAACTTGCGCCAGCATATCGCGGCGGAAGACTGGTGGTTTTCCATCTGGCAGCCACCCTCGGTCGCGGGTATCGACCGGGTCGCCACTGCGGATTGGCTATTGCACCCTGGGGATGAGTGGCATGGCTTTGGCGACGTTGTTGAAGACTACGTGCTGCTGGACCCGATCAAAGTCACACTGGTGATGCCTGGCCTCAACGCCGGTGGGGCATTGAGCGAGTGTGGGATTCCCGCTGCAGTGGTCAGCAAGTTCCTCTGGGAGCGCGGGCTGGTGGTGGAGAAGACTGGGCTGTATTCGTTTCTCGTGCTGTTTTCCATGGGCATTACCAAAGGTAAATGGAGCACCTTGCTCACCGAGCTGCTGGAGTTCAAGCGTAGCTACGATGCCAATGTCAGCCTGGCCACTTGCTTGCCGTCGGTGTATGCCCAAGGCCCGGCACGTTATCAGGGCCTGGGGCTGCGCGACCTTTGCGACCAGTTGCACAGCTGTTACCGTAGCAATGCCACGGCCAGGCACCTCAAGCGTATGTATACGGTATTGCCGCAAATCGCGATGAAACCCGCCGATGCCTACGACCAGTTGGTCAGGGGCGAGGTGGAGGCGGTCTGCATCGATGCCTTGGCAGGACGCATCGCCGCTGTAATGCTGGTGCCTTACCCGCCGGGCATACCACTGATCATGCCCGGCGAACGCTTCACCGAGTCAACACGTTCAATCATCGATTACCTGGCATTTGCCCGCACGTTCGATAGCAGTTTCCCCGGTTTTGTCGCGGATGTGCATGGGCTGCAACACGAAGATGACGGCAGTGGCCGTCGTTATACCGTCGACTGCATCAAGGGTTAAGGAAGTCTATGCAAGCTGTAATGAACCCGAAGTATCCAGGGCTCAGTGTGCGAGTCGCCGACGAAGGTTTTGACGCCTATGTGTGGGGCAATGATTTCAGCTTTGAAGTCAGTGCCTATGGGGTGCCGCAAATGGGCCAGCGCGTCGAACAATGGCCGGTGGAAAAAGTGCTGCCGTACCGCAAGTGCTATGGCATCGACCCGGAAGAATTCGCCAGTTTTCGTGATGCCGCCGACAGCTCGATCTTCATGGCGTACCTGGATGACCGCGCAGTGGGGCATATCGTGGTCAGCACCAACTGGAACGGTTTCGCCCATGTTGACGAGTTGGCCGTGGCGTTACCGGCGCGCCGACATGGCGTGGCCAAGTCGTTGTTGGACGTGGCGCAGTTCTGGGCCCGCAAGAAGAACCTGCCGGGCATGATGCTTGAGACCCAGAACAACAACCTCGGCGCCTGTCGCCTGTATGAGCGTTGTGGCTATGTAATGGGCGGCATCGATCAACTGCGTTATCGCGGGATTGACCCGCAAACCCGCGAGGTCGCGATTTTCTGGTATCGGTTGTTCAAGGCGCAAGTGGAGGCTGTCTGACCCCTGTAGGCGCGAGCTTGCTCGCGAAAAACGCCAAGGCGCCGCGTTGCATAAGGATGAGCGTGTGATCGTTCACGTTCTTCGCGAGCAAACCCGCTCCTACGGGGACTTGGTGTCGTTGCCAAGCAGGCTTTCGGCTTTCTGGATGACGATTTCCAGCAGCGCATTCAATGCCGGGGAGGGCGCAGCGTCTTTCAAGGTCAACGCATACAGGCTGACCACTATCGGTGGTGACACCGGGCACGCATCAAGCCCGGACTCTCGTGCACCCAAGGCAGTGAACGGGTCGACAATCGCCAGGCCTTCTCCGGCCTCCACCAAGCCGCGCATCATCGGGTAGGTTTGCACCCGCGTCTGCACCACGGGCAGCGGCCGCAGGGCGTGCAGCTTGGCATCCAGCAAGCGGCTGAGCGGGTCATGGCCTTCAAGGCCGATCAGGGACTGGCCGGCCAACTCCTGCAGCGCAATGTATTTTTGCTTGGGCTTGAGCCAGCCATGGGGGGCCAGCAACTGCAATTTGCCTTGGGCCAGCACCGTGCTCTGGATCTGTGGATGTTCTGGGTCATGCAGGCTCAGGCCCACATCGGCTTCATGCAACAGCAGGCTGTTGATGATCTCGCCAACTGGCTGGCTCGACAGGTTGCACGGCATGTCCTGGAAGCGTCGACGCAGTGCAGCAATGCTCTGGGGCAACAGTTGGTTGGCCAACGGCGGCGTGCACAGCGCGCGCAGGGGCGGCGCATGATGGTGTTTCAAGCGGCTGGCAAGGCGTTGCAACGGCTCCAGGGCTTCATACAGAGCAGTGATTTGTGCCTGCAATTCCAGGGTTTCCCGGGTGGCCTGCAAACGCCCGCGCACGCTGGCGAACAGCATGAAGCCCAATTGCTGCTCAGCGTCCTTGAGAGTGGCGTCTACTTCGCCCACGGGGAGTTGCAACCACTCGGCGGCGGTGCCGAGGTGGCCGGTCTGCAAGATGGCCTGAATCACTTCGATATGACGTAAACGCATGGCCGGAGTCTATGTGCAGTGCGCAGGGGATTCAATGGCGCAGGCCTTCGTGCGCAAAAAAGACTGCCGGGGTCGTCCCGGCCTATGGCGCTCAGCCAGGACCCCATTAGAATGGCGGGTCCGATCAGCAACGACCCCTGCCGGTTTCCCGGTACTTAAAATAAAAAACAGGTCTGGTCTCATATGCCTCTACCCTCGACTTTCTTCGGGGTAACGGCCAAGCAACTCGTGGTCCTGGTGACCGTGGGAGGCCTGGCGGCTTACTTCTTCAATCATCAGGATGAACCGACGCCGGACAATCTTGCACTGGAAGTCTTTATTCGCTCCCAGCAACAGGTGGGCGAGCAGGTGGGCGCAGTCGTGGGGATCACCCTGGTCAGGGAGGTGGAGGCTTACCCCGCGTACAATGCGGCAGGTTACAAGCGTTCGATGTTTACCGTGCAAGGGGAGCACGGCCAGGTGCTGGTGACGCTCAAGCAAGACGAGCAGGGCATAGAGGTGACGCAGATCCGCCGCCCATGAACGTCCCCAGCCCAGCCGCCAGGACTGAGCAGGTGAACAAGGCAAGCGCTTACGATGCCAGAGTGGTTTCGGACTCGCGCACGAGAATGGTGCCCGACTGGATCAGTTTGAATTCATCACCTTCCAGCTTTTCTACACGGTCGCCAATGGCCAGCTTGTAGGTCGTGGTGGGCGTCGATCCGGCCAGGTCGCCTTGCGCCGGGTTGGATTCCTGAAACTCATGCACCGAATAAACGCGGCCTTCCGCGTCTCTGGCATGAAACTGTCCAACAAGTACTGCAGCCATCTGTTTAGAACCTCTGGAGATAAACACTCGATTTGCGGTTCTGTAGACCGTCAGGGAGCGGGGTAGTTTACCTATAAGAAAAAAATACTATTCGCTGATATTTTCAGACGCTTCCTACGCAAGTGCTTGCACGGAAAACGGCGAGGGAATCCGCACAACCCTCTGGTGAACGCGTCGCGAAGCCTCTATAACTACAAGCTCCTTTATTCAGAAGTCGGGAAACCTCAATGAGCAAGGTCTACACGATTGCCGTCCTGGTGGGCAGCTTGAGAAAAGAGTCGATCAACCGCAAGGTCGCCCTGGCCCTGGCCGAACTGGCCCCAGCCAATCTCAAGTTGAACATTGTTGAAATCGGCGACTTGCCGCTCTACAACGAGGACATCGACGGTGCAACTCCGCCCGCAGCCTACAGTACTTTCCGCAAACAAGTGAGTTCATCCGACGCGGTGCTGTTCGTCACCCCCGAATACAACCGCTCCGTGCCGGCGGCCTTGAAAAATGCCATTGACGTGGGCTCGCGCCCATACGGGCAGAGCGCCTGGAGTGGCAAGCCGGGGGCGATCATCAGCGTGTCGCCGGGTGCCATTGGCGGCTTTGGCGCCAACCACCATTTGCGCCAGTCCCTGGTGTTCCTGGATGTGTGGTGCATGCAACAGCCGGAAGCCTATCTGGGCGGGGCAGGCAGTGTGTTCGATGAGGCGGGGAAGGTGTCGGGCCTGGGCCTTATTACCACCTGAGGCCTGCGGCGCGAGCGTGGGAGGGGGTGGTGTGGG
>NZ_WKFA01000109.1:0-5015 GCF_021605325.1 Pseudomonas sp. PA-7-1E | reverse complement strand
CCCCAAGCGCCCTCGACGCAGCGGGAGCCATCCTCGATGGCGCCCCTGCCGCCTACGCCTTGTGCCGGCCGCCGGGCCATCACGCCCGCTTCGACGCGGCCGGTGGCTTCTGTTACATCAACAATGCGGCCGTGGCTGCGCAAGCGCTGCGCCAGGGTTTCCAGCGTGTCGCGGTGCTCGATACCGATATGCATCACGGCCAGGGCATCCAGGAAATTTTCTACGACCGCGACGACGTGCTGTATGTGTCGATCCACGGCGACCCGACCAACTTCTATCCTGGCGTGGCAGGCTTTGCCGAGGAAAAAGGCAACGGCACCGGCGAGGGGTACAACCTCAACCTGCCGATGCCCCATGGTGCCAGCGAAGCGGTGTTCTTTGAAAAACTGGAGCAGGCCCTGGCAGCGGTGAATGACTTCTCGGCGGATGTGCTGGTGTTGTCACTGGGCTTCGATATCTATGAGCTGGACCCACAAAGCAAAGTCGCGGTGACGCGGGAAGGCTTTGCGCGGTTGGGAGCCCGCATCCGTGCGCTGGGGTTGCCCTGCGTGATCGTGCAGGAAGGCGGGTATCACTTGGAAACGTTGGACAGTAATGCCCAGGCGTTTTTCGGTGCACCAGCGGCTTGGAACGCGCTATCAGGCCCTTTATTAAAGGGTGTTTGAACGCTAAAAGCCTGCTGGTCAGTTTTCAGCAGGCTTTTCAGCCCTTGTCGGGTGCTCGTTCTGATCTGCGTGCAACAACGCCGTGTAGTCTTGCCCGCCGTAAAACACCCCCACTATCGATACCGTTTTGAAGTCAGGCTTCACCCTGAAAGCAATAATGGTGCTGCGACGATAGTGAGTGATGCGCAAGTCTTTCAGCAGGTCGTCACGGCGCATGCCACGCAAGGGAAACAGGGCAAGGCTTTCACAGTAGCTGACAAGATTGTCGATAAAACGCGCCGCTACAGGAGGGGAGCCGACATCGCTGATGTAGTCTTCAAGGGCATCGAGTTGCGCCAAGACCTCGGGCGAAAAAACTACCGAGTAGCTCACGCTTCCCCTGTGCCTTTGCGCCGACGTCTGGCGGCCATATGTTCGCGGACCTGTTCTGGCGATAACCCAAGCTCAGGCTTCGCCTCAAGGGCGGTCGCTGCGGGGATGACTTCGGCTCTGAGCCAATCCTCCATGGCACGATCACGCGCCAGCAACGCCCGCAGGCCGTCGCGAATCACTTCACTTTCGCTGGCATATTCGCCAGCAGCCACCTTGGCTTTGACCAGGGCCGCCATTTCTAGGGGCAAGGTGATGCTCATTTGCTGGGTTGAGCGCATGGGTGTATCCGCCTGGGGTGAGTGGGATTCAATCCTACTCGACCATTGGCGCGATGCAAGAAGCAACTGATCGATGCCGATGTCCGGCGCCTCGTCGTCTATCCAGAAGGGGTAGGTTTCCATGAGTTGCTACGTCTCCAGTTGTGTAGGTCAGGCCGAAAGTATTGACCCGTTTTGGCGATCGCGTTGCCGTAGGTGGCTGATAACCTGCTGATATGTATGACTTCATATGTGTAACAGGATGATCTCGGCAAACCATCTAGGCACACATGGCGTCCCACCGGCTCCCATACGATAATGCTCGCCACCTCGACCACCTTTGGCCTGCCTCCCGTGATCATCAACTTCGACCTCAACGACCTCCAAGCTTTCCGCGCCGTGGTGGACAAGGGCAGTTTTCGTGGCGCTGCCGAGGCCATCCGTATCTCGCAACCGGCCCTCAGTCGGCGTATCGAAAAGCTCGAATCCGCGCTGGATGTAAAGCTGTTCGAACGCACCACGCGACGGGTCAGCCTGACCATGGTCGGGCGTGCATTTTTGCCCCAGGTCGAGCGCATGCTCGACGATCTCGACATCGCGCTGATGGGTATCAGCAACGTCGCCTCGACGCGCATGGGGAATGTCACCATCGCCTGCGTGCCGTCTACCGCGTACTACTTCATGCCCCATGTGATCTCCGAGTTCCACAAGCTGTATCCGAAGATTCGCCTGCGGGTGCTGGATGCCAGTGCCGGCGAGGTGTGCAATGCGGTGGCCAGCGGCGAGGCGGACTTTGGCGTGAGTTTCAGCGGTAGCCTGGCCGATGAGGTGGAATTCGAGTTGCTGCTGCAGGAGCGCTACGTGCTGGCCTGTCGGCGTGATCACCCTCTGGCTGGGCGTGACAGCGTGAGCTGGACCGAGGCCTATGAGCATGACTACATCGAGGTGGACAAGACGTCGGGCAACCGCTTCCTGCTCGACCAGGCCCTGCGTGGGGTGCGGGTGAAAAAGCCGAGTATCTGCGAGACGCACCACGTGACCACCATGATCGGACTGGTGGAGGCGGGGCTGGGCGTGGCGATGGTGCCGTCGATTGCGATGCCGGCGCACACTCACCCGATTCTGGTCAGTGTGCCGCTGGTGGAGCCCCAGGTACTGCGCAATGTGGGCTTGATCAAGCGCCGCGGGCGGACATTGCCACCGGCGGCGCTGGAGTTGGAGCGTTTGGTGCGGGAGATGCCGTTCCGGTCAGCGTGACACCGAGTCCAGGCCGGTGGATTGCACCTCCTGCTGGGCCTCGGGCGATGCCATGAACTGCAACAGTGCCTTGGCCTGCTCAGGGTGTTTGGCGTTCACTGGAATACCGGCGGCGAAACGGGTAACGGACTGCACGTCTTCCGGGATCTTGCCTACGAACGTCACGCCCTTGACTGGCAACAATTCCGCCACTTGTTGCAAGCCGACCTCGTAATCACCCTTGGCCACCTGTTCGCCCACCGGCACGCGTTGGATCATGGTGCCCTTGGCAGGCATGCCGAGCTTCTTGAACAATTCCTTCTCGACATAAACGCCGCTGGCGCTATCCGAATAGGCCACCGATTTGGCTTGGCTCAACACAGCCTTGAGCTCGGAATCGGTATTGATCGAAGGTTTGGCCGCACCTTCCTTCACCACCAGGCCGATCCGCGAGTCCGCCAGCTCCACGCGGGACGCGGGGTCGACTTTGCCTTGTTTGATCAACTCATCCAGGGCATAGCCGACCATGATCACCACATCGGCCTGTTCGCCACGGGCCAGGCGGTTGGGAATCGCTTCCGGCGCCTTGCCCATGGACGGGCCAAGGATGGTGTCGAGGGTGTCACCGCTTTGCTCGGCGTATTGCGGGCCGAGCAATTTATACGCGGCGGTGAAGCCGCCCGAGGTCATGACCTTGAGTTGTTCGGCCTGGGCTGATAGCGCCAGGGTGCCGAGGACGACAGCAGCGAGGGTCTTGAACAGCGGCTTCATTGCGCAGCCTCCTGCATGACTTGGCCGCGGGTATTGGCGCGGCGATACAACGCCAGGGTCGAACACAATGCACACAGCGCGGCGAAGATCATCCAATACGCAGGTGAAGCCTTGTCTTCGGTGATGTGAATGAACCAGGTGGAGATCGCTGGCGTGAAGCCACCGAACACTGCTGTCGCCAGGCTGTAGGCCAGGGAGAAACCCGCCACACGCACTTCCACCGGCATGATTTCAGTCAACGCCGGGATCATCGCGCCGTTATACATGCCATACAGGAACGAGAACCACAGCAGGGTTTCCAGCATGTGCGCAAAGCTTGGTGCGTTGACCACGTAGGACAATGCCGGATAAGCCGTAAGGACAGTCAGCACCGTCATGGCAATCAGCACGGGTTTACGGCCGAAGCGGTCGCTTAACGTGCCGCCGATCGGCAGCCAGAAAAAGTTCGAGATCGCGACCAGCAAGGTCACCAGCAAGGCGTCCGAGGTGCTCAGGTGCAACACGGTTTTACCGAAAGTCGGCGCGTACACGGTGATCAGGTAGAACGCGGTGGTGGTCATGGCCACCATCAGCATGCCGCCGATGACCACGGTCCAGTTCTTCACCAGGGTCGCCATCACTTCACGCATGGTCGGGCGATGCTTGCGGTTGGCGAACTCTTCGGTTTCCTGCAGGTTGCGACGCAGCACGAAGATGAACGGAATGATCACGCAGCCGACGGCGAACGGAATACGCCAGCCCCAATCGGCCACCACCGCAGGTTCCATCCACACGTTCAGGCCATAACCCAGGGCCGCGGCGACGACGATGGAGATCTGTTGGCTGCCCGACTGCCAACTGGTGTAGAAGCCTTTACGGCCCGGCGTAGCCATTTCGGACAGGTACACCGACACGCCACCCAGCTCCGCACCGGCCGAGAAACCTTGCAGCAGGCGCCCCAACAGCACCAGAAACGGCGCCCACAGGCCGATGGTCTGATAACTCGGCACCAGTACGATCAGTAGCGTACCGCTGGCCATGATCGACAAGGTCACGATCAAGCCTTTGCGACGGCCCACGTCATCGATGTAGGCACCCAGAATAATCGCGCCCAATGGACGCATCAGGAAGCCAGCGCCGAACACGGCGAAGGTCATCATTAATGACGCAAACTCATTAGCGGCCGGGAAGAACGCGGCAGCGATATAGGTGGCGTAGAAACCGAACAGAAAGAAGTCGAACTGTTCGAGAAAATTGCCCGAAGTAACGCGCAATACCGCGCCTACTTTCGAGGGGCCAGCCGCAGGCCGGGAAGGGGTCGTCATGGTTTTGTGTCTCCAGCGTTCTTTTTAAAGTGCTTGTTTCGCTTAAGACTTGGGATAGTGGCTGACACATTTAGAAATGATAAGTGACTAATTTGGATGAATTGATGCGTATTGGCTATCAATCCATTCCGGCTTCAAGACAACCCGCCGTGTCCTATGCTTGAAGCTGTTTCCAATTCTTATGGGCGGAGGCCGTTATGGGCAACGAACACAAGCAGCACAACGAGCCGGAGCGTGAAGAACCCCGGCGGCAGCGCGAAGACGAAAAGCCGCAAACCTGGAAGCATCCGGACGATGGCACCGAGCTTTCCGAGCGTGACCAGGAGTTTCCGCTCAAGCCTTGAGTCAGGTAACCGCGGTCTAATTGTGGGAGCGGGCTTGCTCGCGAAGGCGGTGTGTCAGTCAACGGA
>NZ_WKFA01000108.1:0-5317 GCF_021605325.1 Pseudomonas sp. PA-7-1E | reverse complement strand
CTCGTTGTTCTACTCCTTCGTCAGTTCCAACCTGCAAGTGGCCCTGCACGCCCTGGAGACCAACGGCCGCACCCAGGTGCTGTCGGCGCCATCGCTGGTGGTGATGAACAACCAGCCGGCGCAGATCCAGGTGGGGGACAACATTCCCATCAGTCAGACCACCGTCAATACCGGGGACGCCGACACCACCTTGAGCAGTGTGGAATATGTGCAGACGGGGGTGATTCTGGATGTGGTGCCGCGCATCAATCCGGGTGGGCTGGTGTACATGGATATCCAGCAACAGGTCAGTGATGCCCAGAACCCGACGGGGAACAGTGAGACGCCGGTGAACCCGCGTATCTCCACGCGCTCGGTGTCCACCCAGGTGGCGGTGCAGAGTGGCCAGACGGTGCTGCTCGGCGGGTTGATCAAGCAAGACAACGCTGAGAGCGTCAGTGCCGTGCCTTACCTGGGGAAGATTCCGGGGTTGCGCTGGTTGTTTGGCAATACCAGCAAGTCCAAGGACCGCACGGAGCTGATTGTGCTGATTACGCCGAGGGTGATTACCAGCAGCAGCCAGGCGCGGCAGGTGACGGATGATTATCGCCAGCAGATGCAGCTGTTGCGACCGGCTCAATGATCCTGGCTGTACCGAGTACCCATGTGGGAGGGGGCTCGCTCCCGATGGTGGCCTGGCACCTCGCGATCAAAAATGTGGGAGCTGGCTTGCCTGCGATGATGGCCTGCCAGCCGACGCCTATCAACCTGACACCCCGCGATCAAAAATGTGGGAGCTGGCTTGCTCGCGAAGGCGGCCTAACAGGCGACGCAGTTATACCGGGTACATATCCATTCCTGCGGTAACGGCCACTTAGGGTTCCGCCCTGACGGCGGCTCACTTTGCAAAAGCGGCAAAGTAAGCAAAACGCTCTTGCCCCACCACTCGGCACCTCGCCTGGGCTCGGTGTGCCCGTAATCCGCCAGTGATTTGGGGGGCCGCCGCCACGCGCCATCCATGGCGCGGGGCGGCTAAACCGGCATCCCTGCCGGTTTACCCCCCAAATCCCTGTCGAATTCCGGCCAGCGTGGTTTGACGGGGCGCTTAAGATCAAAAGCAGATCAAGATCAAGAGCGGCTCGCTTCGCATCGTGGTTACCGTCCGTAGTTACCGTTGCGATGGGGGCGTGTCAGTAAATGCATTTTGGCTGGCCCACAGTCATCAGGAGCACGCCCCCTCCCACACTTTGAGCGTTCTGCGCGCTCAGATTAAAAATCATTTTTATGAATAATTATTTTTATAAATAATGAAAGTACAGAATATTAGCTTATGCCCAAATAGCATTATATTTTTAAAATCCATTCCGTTATGTTTGATCCCAACAGCCTACCCCTGACCTCGGATGGTACCCAGCGTGATTCAGATTCTGCGCGCCTGACCGGGTAATCATCCCGCCGCAGCAGAGTCGTTGGACGGGAGCTCAACGTATGTTGCCACTTCAAACCCCTCGCTTGCCCCACACCTAGCCCAAGCCGCATCGCCCCTTTGACTACCGGCCACGTCGCGCCAGGCGCGTGCCTGCCCGACTTTGCGATTTGGAAAAAGCTGGGAATGGATATGAAGCAAATTCTGCAACCTACTGCTGCCCTGACCCTGACCCTGACCCTGTCGCTGTTCGCCGCAGCAGCCCAGGCCCAGGATGACAGCACCTTGTCGACGGTCGTCGTGACCGGCAACCGTGGCGCCGAGCAGCGCACGGTCACCAGCAGCCCGGTGCCGATTGACGTGGTCAGCGCCCAGCAATTGCAAAACACCGGCAAGCCCGGGTTGATGGAGGCGTTGAGCGCGGTGATCCCTTCGCTGACCCTGCCGGAAAAAACCGGTTGGGACGCCAGCGGCATTGCCCGGGCACCGAACCTGCGGGGTTTGAGCGCCGCCGAAGTGTTGGTGCTGGTCAACGGCAAGCGCCGCCACACCAGTGCCACCTTGAATATCAACGGCATCAACACCGGCGCGGCGCCGGCTGACCTGGACCTGATCCCCATCAGCGCCATCGACCATGTCGAAGTGCTGCGCGATGGTGCGGCTGCCCAATACGGGTCTGACGCCATCGCCGGGGTGATCAACGTGATCCTCAAGGCTGACACCCGTGGTACCTCGGTGACCCACGCGGGCCTTGGCTACGACGGCAAGAAACAGACCGTGCAGCAAAGCCTCAACAAGGGCTTCGAAATCGGCAACGGCGGCATCGTGCAACTGGCCCTGGATGCACGCAGCCAGAACGATGACAACAAGGCCAGCGCCAACGGCTACACCTATGAGCAAGCCTATGGCCTGGCGGGCAAGTCCACCTATGGCGGCTACGGTACGCCCAAGACCAACCTGCTGACCCTGGGCTACAACGCCGAGTTGCCGATCGACGACAGCCTCAGCCTCTACTCCTTTACCACCTACTCGCGACGCAAGGCCGAGCAGGGGCAGAACTTCCGTCTGCCGACCATCACCAACACCATCACCACCGGGCCTAACGGTTACCCGGCCGGGTACACCCCGACCTGGTACATCGACGAGGAGGACTTCCAGGCGGCGTTTGGTGGCAAGGGTACTGTGGGCGAGTGGGACTGGGACTTGTCTACCACCTATGGGCGCAACGAAGCGGAGCAGGGCACCACCCACAACCAGAACCCTTCCCTGGGCGAAGCCACGCCGAACAGCTTCACCTCCGGTACCTGGATTTCCACCGAGCTGACCACCAACCTGGACTTCAAGCGTGGCTTCGACATCGGACTGCAAAAGCCCTTGGACCTGTCCTATGGCTTCGAGCATCGGCGCGACACTTACGAGGTGCAAGCCGGCGATTACGCGTCTTATGCCAATGGCGGTTACTGCGTGGCGCCGGGTAACTGTGCGTCGTCCGGGGCACAGGTCACCAACGGTATTTCACCGGACGAAGAAAGCAGCGCGTCACGCAACAGCCTGGCCGGTTACGTGGATGTGGGTTTCAACCCCATGCCGGACTGGTACGTTGGCACGGCGGTGCGTTATGAGCATTACAACGAGGGCGTGGGCGCCACCCGCAGCGGCAAGCTGACCACCCGCTACGACTTCACCCCGCAGTTCGCGGTGCGTGCCACCGTGAGCAATGGCTTTCGTGCGCCGTCCCTGGCCAACAGTCTGTTCAGTGCGCGCTCCACCACCTATGGCGTCGTCGATGGGGTGTATCAGTCGATCAACTATGGCGTGCTCCCCGTGGGCTCGGCGGCGGCCCAGGCGCTAGGCGCGCAGGCGTTGAAGCCCGAGCGCTCCACCAACTTCAGCCTTGGTTTCACGCTCACGCCCACCGACCGCCTGAGCTTCACCGCCGATGCCTACGTGATCAACCTGCGTGACCGCATCACCCTTACCGGCACCTTGCTGGGCCCGGAAGTCACCCAGGTGTTGCAGAACAACGGCATCAACTCCACCTCCGGCGGCCAGTACTTTATCAACGGCGCCGACACCCGCACCAAAGGTCTGGACCTGGTCAGCAGCTACAACCAGGACCTGGGCGCGTTCGGCGCGCTGAAGTGGACCGCCGCGTTTAACTGGAACCAGACCCAAATCCTCAACTACAAGGAATCCACCCACATTCTTGGTACCTCCTACGACCTGATGGACCGCCAGGCGCGCAACCTGATCACCGGCGTGCAACCCAACACCAAGCTGATCCTGGGCGGTGACTGGAGTATCGAACGCTTCAACCTCAACCTGGCCCTGACCCGCTACGGCTCGTACAAGGAAGTGAACTCATCGGCCAATCGTGACCTGGACCGGGTCTACAACGCCCGCTGGATCACCGACCTCGACCTGGGCTACAGCCTCACCAAAGACCTGAACATCGCCATCGGCGCCAAGAACCTGTTCGACCTCTATCCCAAGAAACAAGGGGTGCCGAGCAGCACCATGGTTGCCAGCTACGGCACCTATTCGCCCTACGGTTTTACCGGTGGGTATTACTACACCCGGCTGACTTACGCCTTCTGAGGCCTGCGAGGAAAAGAACATGCCCATTGTCGCCAAACCCTATGACCTGCTGGATGAAGTCAGCGCCCAACCGCTGCGCCAGCGCCGTGCCGCCACGCCAATCAAGGCGTTGCGCGTGGTGCCGGCCCGGCACCCCTGGCGCTGGGCCGGGTCGATTTTCGCCGCGCTGGTATTACTCGCCATCGTGCACTCCCTGGCCACCAACCCGCGCTGGGAATGGGGGGTGTTCGGCCAGTGGTTCTTTTCGTCCTCGGTGCTGCGCGGGTTGGGCCAGACGTTGCTGCTGACGCTGTTGAGCACAGTGTTCAGCATCCTGCTGGGTACCGCGCTGGCCCTGGCGCGGCTGTCGGGTTCGCCGTTGCTGGCAGCATTGGCCTGGGGCTATATCTGGTTTTTCCGGTCGATGCCGGCGCTGCTGGTGCTGATCATCCTCTACAACTTTGCCTACCTGTACGACCACATCGTGTTAGGCGTGCCGTTCACCGACCTGGTGTTCGCCGAGTGGTCGACGGTGGATGTGCTCAGCCAATTTACCGTGGCCGTCCTGGGCTTGAGCCTGATGCAGGCGGCCTACGCGGCGGAGATCATTCGCGGTGGGCTGATTGGCGTGGATGCCGGCCAGCATGAGGCGGCGGCGGCCTTGGGGCTGCCGGCCTCTCGACGCATCTTCCGGATCATCCTGCCCCAGGCACTGCGCTCGATCTTGCCGTCGGGGTTCAACGAAATCATCGGCCTGGTCAAGGGCACCTCGATTGTCTACGTGCTGGCCTTGCCCGAGCTGTTCTATACCGTGCAGGTCATCTACAACCGCACCCAGGCGGTGATCCCGTTGCTGATCGTCGCCACGGTCTGGTACCTGATCATCACCACCGTGCTCACCAGCGCCCAGTATTACGTCGAGCGCCACTTCGCCCGGGGCACAGCGCGGGTGCTGCCACCCACGCCGTTGCAGCGCGTGCGCCGCTGGTTCAAGGAGAAGGCCCATGCCTGAAGCACGCGCCGGGCGCATTCAGATCCAGGGCGTGGGCAAGCGCTTTGGCAACCAGCAGGTACTCGATCATATCGACCTGAGCATTGACCCTGGCAAGGTCACGGTGATCCTCGGGCCGTCCGGCTCGGGCAAGTCCACCTTGCTGCGCACCATCAACCATTTGGAGAAGATCGACAGCGGGCATATCACCATCGACGGTGAGTACGTCGGATATCGGCGCAAAGGCGACCTGCTTTTTGAACTCACCGAACGCGAGATTCTCAAGCGCCGTATCGACGTGGGCTTCGTGTTCCAGAACTTCAACCTGTTTCTCCACATCACCG
>NZ_WKFA01000107.1:0-5388 GCF_021605325.1 Pseudomonas sp. PA-7-1E | reverse complement strand
CCGCCACTCGCGCGCAGTGTGAGATGTGTAAAAGAGCCAGCCAGTAACTGAATCCACCACACTTGGTGGGGAGGGAGCTTGCCCCCGCTGGAGTGCGAAGCCCCCCCAGGATTTTGGGGGCCGCTGCGCAGCCCGGGGGGAGCAACCTCCCTCGCCACAAGAGCTCGCTCCTACAGACGGCACTTGTGACAAAGTGTGGCTATTGGTACTGTACAAAAAACCAGTATCGGTAGCCCTCCATGCAGTTGATCGAAAAACTCAGCATCCTCGCCGACGCCGCCAAGTACGACGCGTCCTGCGCCAGCAGTGGCGCGCCCAAGCGCAGTTCCGAGGGCAAGGCGGGGCTGGGTTCCACCAATGGCATGGGCATCTGCCACAGCTACACGCCCGATGGCCGTTGCGTGTCGTTGCTCAAGGTGTTGCTCACCAACTTCTGCCTCTACGACTGCCAATACTGCGTCAACCGCCGCTCCAGCGACGTGCCCCGTGCGCGCTTCAGCCCGGAGGAGGTGGTCACCCTGACCCTGGATTTCTACAAGCGCAATTGCGTCAGTGGGCTGTTCCTCAGTTCCGGCATCATCCGTTCGTCGGACTACACCATGGAGCAACTGGTGCGGGTCGCCAAACTGCTGCGCGAAGAGCATGACTTTCGCGGTTATATCCACCTCAAGACCATCCCCGATGCCGACCCGGCCCTGATCGCCGAGGCTGGCCGTTATGCCGATCGCCTCAGCGTGAATATCGAACTGCCCACCGACGCCAGCCTGCAGACCCTGGCGCCCGAGAAGCAGATCGGCTCGATCAAGCAGGCCATGCAGACCATCTACACCGGCGAACAGACGGTGCTCAACGAACCCCGTGCGCCACGTTTTGCCCCGGCCGGGCAGAGCACGCAGATGATCGTCGGTGCCGACGACACCGACGACAGCACCATCCTGCACGGTGCCGAGGCGTTGTACGGTAATTTCAAGCTGCGCCGCGTGTATTACTCGGCGTTCAGCCCCATCCCCAACAGCCCGAAAAGCGTACCCCTGGCCGCGCCGCCCTTGATGCGCGAGCACCGCTTGTACCAGGCTGATTTCCTGCTGCGCAGCTACGGTTTCAGCGCCAATGAGCTGTTCGCCGGCCCCGGTGACCTGGCACTGGATATCGACCCCAAGCTGGCCTGGGCCCTGGAGCATCGTGAGGTGTTCCCCCTGGACCTGAACCGCGCCGAGCCGACCCTGATCGCACGTATTCCCGGCATCGGCCTGCGCACCACCCAGCGCCTGGTCGACCTGCGCCGTGAACGCAAGATCCGCTTCGAAGACCTGGCGCGCATGCGCTGCGTGCTGGCCAAGGCCAAGCCGTTTTTCATCACCAGCGACTACCACCCGCAGCAGGCCGACAGCACCAGTGTGTTGTTGCGCGAACAATTGCGTGACCGTCCGCAGCCGCAACAGATGGGGCTGTGGGGATGATCAGCCTGGAGTGCGACAACCTGTTCAGTACCTGGCGCGAACAGGCCCGCTGGTTGCTCAGCCATCAGGTCGACCCCAGCCAGGTCAGTTGGGGCGAGGTGCAGGCGGCGGACCTGTTCGCTACCGATGAACTGATCCCACCAGGGATGGGGCCGTTTCAGGCGCGCATACCCAAGGCGTTGTTGCAATTGCTGGAGTCCGCTGCCTGTTATCACGGTGATCAGCGCTGGAGCCTGTTGTATGAAGTGCTGTGGCGGGTCAGCCATGGTGATCGCACCGCCATGCTCGCGGGTGACAAGCTTGGCAGCGAATTGCAGCGGCGCATCAAGCAAGTCAGCCGGGAAGCCCACCACTTGCATGCGTTTGTGCGCTTCATCGCGCTGCCGGACGGGGCCGGGCCGGAACTGCCGGAGTACGTGGCCTGGCATGAGCCGGCCCATGACATTCTCAAGAGCGCCAGCGAGCATTTTATCGGGCGCATGGGCCGCCATCGCTGGATGATCGCCACGCCCCTGGACGGGGTGTATTACGACGGCGAGCAATTGATTCATCAGCGCCAGTGCCCCGAGGCCTGGCAGCAACTGGCACAGAATGTTGAAGATCCCCACAGTGCGATGTGGTTGACCTACTACAGCCACATCTTCAACCCGGCGCGGCTGAACCCCAAGGTGATGGAAGGGCATTTACCCAGCCGCTTCTGGAAGAATTTGCCGGAGGGCAAGTTGATCCCGGGGCTGATCAGCGAGGCGCGTACGGGCAAGCAGAAGGATGGGCAGGCGAAGCTGGTGGGTGCCAAGCCAGGCAAAAGAATTGCAAACCCGGTCAATGTGGGAGCTGGCTTGCCTGCGATAGCGGTCGACCCGTCAGATGTGGGGTGACTGATTGATCGTTCCCACGCTCTGCGTGGGAATGCCACCCTGGACGCTCCGCGTCTGCTCTTGAAGTTGTGACGCGGAGCGTCATTGGATGCATTCCCACGCAGAGCGTGGGAACGAGCTAGCTGGTTCAGGCCAGTTCGGTCGCGGTGTTCTTGACCACCGCCAACTCCGGATGCGCCACCAGCTTATCAATGTGCAACTCATCATTGTTCAACCAGTTCTCGGTCAGCACCCGGTAATGCTCCATATCCCGGCAGCGCATGCGCAGGCTGTAGTCGAACGGCCCGCTGATCAACTGGCATTCGAATACCTGCGGGCAGGCTTTCACGCAGGCTTCGAAGGCCTTTTGCGCCGAGCGCCCGCTTTGGTTGGACAGGGCCACCAGCACCAGCAGCGACAGCCCCGGTGAGACCATCTGCACATCGATGATCGCCCCATACCCACGGATCACCCCGCGTCGCTCCAGCTTGCGCACCCGCTCCAGGCAGGGCCTGGGGGTGAGGTGCACCAATGACGAGAGCTTTTCGTAGGTGATACGCCCCTGATGCCTGAGTACGTCGATGATCGCTTCGTCGATGCGATCCAGCGTAGGGGAAGAATGGGGTCCGTTGGCCTTGGTATCCATGAGTTCACTTCAAACGGTTAGAAAGAAATTGCTGCAAGCGTTCGCTGGTGGGATGGTCGAGGATCTCGGCGCCGCCGTGTTCTTCGACTCGGCCCTGATGCAGGAACAGTACTTGGCTGGACACCTGGCGGGCAAAGCCCATTTCGTGGGTGACCATCAGCATGGTACGACCTTCCTCGGCCAACGTCTGTATGACTTTTAGCACTTCTCCAACAAGCTCCGGGTCCAGGGCTGAGGTAGGTTCATCAAACAGGATAATCTCCGGCTCCATCGCCAGCGCCCGCGCAATCGCCACGCGCTGCTGCTGGCCGCCGGACAGGAACGCCGGGTATTGGTCCGCCACGCGGCTCGGCAGGCCGACCTTGTCCAGGTACAGCCGCGCTCGTTTCTCGGCTTCGGCGGCGCTCACGTTCAGCACCCGGCGCGGGGCCATGGTGATGTTTTCCAGCACGGTCATGTGGCTCCACAGGTTGAAGTGCTGGAACACCATGGCCAGGCGCGTGCGCAGGTTTTGCAGTTGCGCCTGGTGCGGCGCGCGGGTGCCGGCGCGGTCTGGTTGCATTTCGATGCTGATGCCGTCCAGGGTGATCACCCCGGCGTCAGGCTGTTCCAGAAAGTTGATGCACCGCAGCATCGTGCTTTTGCCCGAGCCGCTGGCGCCGATCAGGCTGATCACGTCGCCCTGGCGTGCATTGAGGGACACGCCCTTGAGCACTTCGTGCTCGCCGTAGCGTTTATGGATACCTTCGACTTGCAGCTTGATGGCCGCCGTGGCGGTGTTGCCGACCGGTACATCCATTGGATAAGCGGCCAGGGCCTGCGCGGACTGATTCATGGGTTAGCCTCGGGTAGGAACAAGAAAGCGCATCCAGCGACGTTCGGCCAGCCTGAACAGGCCCACCAGTGCAAAGGACAGCAGCATGTAGAGCAGGGCGGCGATGCCGAAGGCCTGGAAGGTCAGGAACGTCTCGGCATTCGCATCGCGGGCGACCTTGAGGATGTCGGCGACGGTGGCGGTGAACGCCAGCGACGTGGCGTGCAGCATCAGGATCATTTCATTGCTGTAGGCCGGCAGGGCGCGACGCAATGCGGCGGGCACGATCACAAACAGGTTCAGCCGCCAGCCGTGCAGGCCATAGGCGCGTGCCGCTTCGATCTCGCCATGGGGAATGTTGCGGATTGCCCCGGCGAAGATTTCCACGGTGTAGGCGCAGGTGTTGAGCACAAACGCCAACAGCGTGCAGTTCAGCGCATTGCGGAAAAACTGGTTGAGCAGGGCGTTGTCCTGCACCACTTCCAGGCTGTACAGCCCGGTGTAGCAAATCAACAATTGGATATACAGCGGCGTGCCGCGGAACAGGTAGGTGTAGACCTCCACCGGCCAGCGCAGCCAGAAATGTTCTGAGACGCGTGCCAGCGCCAGGGGGATCGACAGGGCGAAGCCCAGTACCACCGAGATAATGAACAGCCACAAGGTCATGGCGACACCGGACAGGCCGCTGCCATCGCTGAACAGGTAGGCCAGGCCGTATTGCTGGAACAATTCGATCATCGCGCCATCCCCTTGATGCCCAGGTTATAGCGCCGTTCCAGGCGCTTGAAGATGCGGTTGGAGAGGGTGGTAATCACCAGGTACACCAGGCCCGCGAGGATCAGGAAGTACAGCGGCTCACTCGTGGACTTGCCGGCGTTCTGCGCGGCCTTGACCAGGTCTGACAGGCCGATGATCGACACCAGCGCCGTGGACTTGAGCAGCACCAGCCAGTTATTGCCCAGGCCCGGCAGGGCAAAGCGCATCAGTTGCGGGAACAGCACCAGGTGAAAGCGCTGCCAGCGGCTCAGGCCGTAGGCGGTGGCGGCTTCCAGTTGGCCGGCCGGCACGCTGAGGATCGCACCCCGGAAGTTCTCGGTGAAATACGCGCCGTAGATAAACCCCAGGGTGATCACCCCGGCGGTAAACGGGTCGATTTCAACGTAGTCCCAGCCGAACGCTTCGGTCAGGTCGTTGAGCCACAGTTGCAGGCTGTAGAAGATCAGCAGGATCAGCACCAAGTCCGGCACGCTGCGGATCAACGTGGTGTAGAGCGTGGCCGGCACGCGCAGCCATTTGGCGCTGGAGAGTTTGGCGCCCGCGGCGACCAGGCCAAGGGTAAGGCTCAGGGCCAGGGCGAGGAACGCCAGCTTGAGCGTCATCCAGGCACCCTGGGCCAGCATGGGGCCGTAGCCTTGCAGGTTGAGGAGGTCGTTCATGGGGAAGATCTCGAAGGAGTGCACGGATTTACTGTGGGAACTGCTTGTTGTGGCGAGGGAGCTTGCTCCCGTTCGACAGCGCAGCTGGAGCCGGCTTTTTGGGGGCGCTACGCACCCCAGCGGGAGCAAGCTCCCTCGCCACAAAAGCCAGCTGCCGCAGGGTTTTTGCTGTGTT
>NZ_WKFA01000106.1:0-5473 GCF_021605325.1 Pseudomonas sp. PA-7-1E | reverse complement strand
GGAATTTAATCTTGACGATGACCTACTCTCACATGGGGAAACCCCACACTACCATCGGCGATGCATCGTTTCACTGCTGAGTTCGGGATGGGATCAGGTGGTTCCAATGCTCTATGGTCGTCAAGAAATTCGGGTACTGAGTCGTGGCCAGCTGGCCTCGCTTCAGCAAATTGGGTATGTGATAGATCGTGGTGTTTTGTGAGCGTCGAACTTTCGGTTCATTTTCGTCTTCACACACCGCAATCTGGCCTTTCGACTCAAATTGCTTGGGTGTTATATGGTCAAGCCTCACGGGCAATTAGTATTGGTTAGCTCAACGCCTCACAGCGCTTACACACCCAACCTATCAACGTCGTAGTCTTCGACGGCCCTTCAGGGAACTCAAGGTTCCAGTGAGATCTCATCTTGAGGCTAGTTTCCCGCTTAGATGCTTTCAGCGGTTATCTATTCCGAACATAGCTACCCGGCAATGCCACTGGCGTGACAACCGGAACACCAGAGGTTCGTCCACTCCGGTCCTCTCGTACTAGGAGCAGCCCCTCTCAAATCTCAAACGTCCACGGCAGATAGGGACCGAACTGTCTCACGACGTTCTAAACCCAGCTCGCGTACCACTTTAAATGGCGAACAGCCATACCCTTGGGACCGGCTTCAGCCCCAGGATGTGATGAGCCGACATCGAGGTGCCAAACACCGCCGTCGATATGAACTCTTGGGCGGTATCAGCCTGTTATCCCCGGAGTACCTTTTATCCGTTGAGCGATGGCCCTTCCATACAGAACCACCGGATCACTAAGACCTACTTTCGTACCTGCTCGACGTGTCTGTCTCGCAGTCAAGCGCGCTTTTGCCTTTATACTCTACGACCGATTTCCGACCGGTCTGAGCGCACCTTCGTACTCCTCCGTTACTCTTTAGGAGGAGACCGCCCCAGTCAAACTACCCACCATACACTGTCCTCGATCCGGATAACGGACCTGAGTTAGAACCTCAAAGTTGCCAGGGTGGTATTTCAAGGATGGCTCCACGCAGACTGGCGTCCACGCTTCAAAGCCTCCCACCTATCCTACACAAGCAAATTCAAAGTCCAGTGCAAAGCTATAGTAAAGGTTCACGGGGTCTTTCCGTCTAGCCGCGGATACACTGCATCTTCACAGCGATTTCAATTTCACTGAGTCTCGGGTGGAGACAGCGCCGCCATCGTTACGCCATTCGTGCAGGTCGGAACTTACCCGACAAGGAATTTCGCTACCTTAGGACCGTTATAGTTACGGCCGCCGTTTACCGGGGCTTCGATCAAGAGCTTCGCGTTAGCTAACCCCATCAATTAACCTTCCGGCACCGGGCAGGCGTCACACCCTATACGTCCACTTTCGTGTTTGCAGAGTGCTGTGTTTTTAATAAACAGTCGCAGCGGCCTGGTATCTTCGACCGGCATGAGCTTACGGAGCAAGTCCTTCACCCTCACCGGCGCACCTTCTCCCGAAGTTACGGTGCCATTTTGCCTAGTTCCTTCACCCGAGTTCTCTCAAGCGCCTTGGTATTCTCTACCCAACCACCTGTGTCGGTTTGGGGTACGGTTCCTGGTTACCTGAAGCTTAGAAGCTTTTCTTGGAAGCATGGCATCAACCACTTCGTTACCTAAAAGGTAACTCGTCATCAGCTCTCGGCCTTAGAATCCCGGATTTACCTAAGATTCCAGCCTACCACCTTAAACTTGGACAACCAACGCCAAGCTGGCCTAGCCTTCTCCGTCCCTCCATCGCAATAACCAGAAGTACAGGAATATTAACCTGTTTTCCATCGACTACGCTTTTCAGCCTCGCCTTAGGGACCGACTAACCCTGCGTCGATTAACGTTGCGCAGGAAACCTTGGTCTTTCGGCGTGGGTGTTTTTCACACCCATTATCGTTACTCATGTCAGCATTCGCACTTCTGATACCTCCAGCAAGCTTCTCAACTCACCTTCACAGGCTTACAGAACGCTCCTCTACCGCATCACTTACGTGATACCCGTAGCTTCGGTGTATGGTTTGAGCCCCGTTACATCTTCCGCGCAGGCCGACTCGACTAGTGAGCTATTACGCTTTCTTTAAAGGGTGGCTGCTTCTAAGCCAACCTCCTAGCTGTCTAAGCCTTCCCACATCGTTTCCCACTTAACCATAACTTTGGGACCTTAGCTGACGGTCTGGGTTGTTTCCCTTTTCACGACGGACGTTAGCACCCGCCGTGTGTCTCCCATGCTCGGCACTTGTAGGTATTCGGAGTTTGCATCGGTTTGGTAAGTCGGGATGACCCCCTAGCCGAAACAGTGCTCTACCCCCTACAGTGATACATGAGGCGCTACCTAAATAGCTTTCGAGGAGAACCAGCTATCTCCGAGCTTGATTAGCCTTTCACTCCGATCCACAGGTCATCCGCTAACTTTTCAACGGTAGTCGGTTCGGTCCTCCAGTTAGTGTTACCCAACCTTCAACCTGCCCATGGATAGATCGCCCGGTTTCGGGTCTATTCCCAGCGACTAGACGCCCTATTAAGACTCGCTTTCGCTACGCCTCCCCTATTCGGTTAAGCTCGCCACTGAAAATAAGTCGCTGACCCATTATACAAAAGGTACGCAGTCACCCAACAAAGTGGGCTCCCACTGCTTGTACGCATACGGTTTCAGGATCTATTTCACTCCCCTCTCCGGGGTTCTTTTCGCCTTTCCCTCACGGTACTAGTTCACTATCGGTCAGTCAGTAGTATTTAGCCTTGGAGGATGGTCCCCCCATATTCAGACAAAGTTTCTCGTGCTCCGTCCTACTCGATTTCATGACTAAGAGATTTTCGCGTACAGGGCTATCACCCACTATGGCCGCACTTTCCAGAGCGTTCCGCTAATCTCAAAGCCACTTAAGGGCTAGTCCCCGTTCGCTCGCCACTACTAAGGGAATCTCGGTTGATTTCTTTTCCTCAGGGTACTTAGATGTTTCAGTTCCCCTGGTTCGCCTCTTGCACCTATGTATTCAGTACAAGATAACCATCTTATGATGGCTGGGTTCCCCCATTCAGACATCTCCGGATCAAAGTCTGTTTGCCGACTCCCCGAAGCTTTTCGCAGGCTACCACGTCTTTCATCGCCTCTGACTGCCAAGGCATCCACCGTATGCGCTTCTTCACTTGACCATATAACCCCAAGCAATCTGGTTATACTGTGAAGACGACATTCGCCGAAAATTCGAATTTCTCAGTTAAGAGAACTCACAAATTTTACCTTAGCCTGATCCGTTACCAGTGAAAGTAACGTTCAGTCTATCTTTCTATCACATACCCAAATTTTTAAAGAACGAACTAGTCAAAGACTAGAAATCAACATTCACCATCACAACGATGGAATGCTCATTTCTAAGCTTTATACAAACAGAAGCAGTAGTGGTGGAGCCAAACGGGATCGAACCGTTGACCTCCTGCGTGCAAGGCAGGCGCTCTCCCAGCTGAGCTATGGCCCCGTATTTCTACAGGCGTTTCCCACACAAAATTGGTGGGTCTGGGCAGATTCGAACTGCCGACCTCACCCTTATCAGGGGTGCGCTCTAACCAACTGAGCTACAGACCCAATTTCGGGCTGCTTCTTTCGTCTTCTTCAATGAATCAAGCAATTCGTGTGGGAACTTATGGAGCAGCTGATGTCGTCGATTAAGGAGGTGATCCAGCCGCAGGTTCCCCTACGGCTACCTTGTTACGACTTCACCCCAGTCATGAATCACACCGTGGTAACCGTCCTCCCGAAGGTTAGACTAGCTACTTCTGGTGCAACCCACTCCCATGGTGTGACGGGCGGTGTGTACAAGGCCCGGGAACGTATTCACCGCGACATTCTGATTCGCGATTACTAGCGATTCCGACTTCACGCAGTCGAGTTGCAGACTGCGATCCGGACTACGATCGGTTTTATGGGATTAGCTCCACCTCGCGGCTTGGCAACCCTCTGTACCGACCATTGTAGCACGTGTGTAGCCCAGGCCGTAAGGGCCATGATGACTTGACGTCATCCCCACCTTCCTCCGGTTTGTCACCGGCAGTCTCCTTAGAGTGCCCACCATTACGTGCTGGTAACTAAGGACAAGGGTTGCGCTCGTTACGGGACTTAACCCAACATCTCACGACACGAGCTGACGACAGCCATGCAGCACCTGTCTCAATGTTCCCGAAGGCACCAATCCATCTCTGGAAAGTTCATTGGATGTCAAGGCCTGGTAAGGTTCTTCGCGTTGCTTCGAATTAAACCACATGCTCCACCGCTTGTGCGGGCCCCCGTCAATTCATTTGAGTTTTAACCTTGCGGCCGTACTCCCCAGGCGGTCAACTTAATGCGTTAGCTGCGCCACTAAAAGCTCAAGGCTTCCAACGGCTAGTTGACATCGTTTACGGCGTGGACTACCAGGGTATCTAATCCTGTTTGCTCCCCACGCTTTCGCACCTCAGTGTCAGTATTAGTCCAGGTGGTCGCCTTCGCCACTGGTGTTCCTTCCTATATCTACGCATTTCACCGCTACACAGGAAATTCCACCACCCTCTACCATACTCTAGTCAGTCAGTTTTGAATGCAGTTCCCAGGTTGAGCCCGGGGATTTCACATCCAACTTAACAAACCACCTACGCGCGCTTTACGCCCAGTAATTCCGATTAACGCTTGCACCCTCTGTATTACCGCGGCTGCTGGCACAGAGTTAGCCGGTGCTTATTCTGTCGGTAACGTCAAAATTGCAGAGTATTAATCTACAACCCTTCCTCCCAACTTAAAGTGCTTTACAATCCGAAGACCTTCTTCACACACGCGGCATGGCTGGATCAGGCTTTCGCCCATTGTCCAATATTCCCCACTGCTGCCTCCCGTAGGAGTCTGGACCGTGTCTCAGTTCCAGTGTGACTGATCATCCTCTCAGACCAGTTACGGATCGTCGCCTTGGTGAGCCATTACCCCACCAACTAGCTAATCCGACCTAGGCTCATCTGATAGCGCAAGGCCCGAAGGTCCCCTGCTTTCTCCCGTAGGACGTATGCGGTATTAGCGTCCGTTTCCGAACGTTATCCCCCACTACCAGGCAGATTCCTAGGCATTACTCACCCGTCCGCCGCTCTCAAGAGAAGCAAGCTTCTCTCTACCGCTCGACTTGCATGTGTTAGGCCTGCCGCCAGCGTTCAATCTGAGCCATGATCAAACTCTTCAGTTCAAACATCTTTGGGTTTTTAAGAAACCCTAAACTTGGCTCAGCAATCGTTGGTTACATCTTTGATTTCTCGCGGAGTAACTTGTGATGCTGATAATCTTGTTGACTATCAGCCTGACTCCACAAGCACCCACACGAATTGCTTGATTCAGTTGTTAAAGAGCGGTTGGTTAAGATCTTTCGTCTCAACCGAGGCGCGCATTCTACAGCAGCCTCATTTGCTGTCAAGTGGTTATTTTCAGAAGTTTTCGAAGATTTC
>NZ_WKFA01000105.1:0-5500 GCF_021605325.1 Pseudomonas sp. PA-7-1E | reverse complement strand
CCCACAACCACACCGCGCCCCCCGCCGCGCGCTGATGAGTATAAAAAACGCCGCCCCACCCCCCCCGAGCACCGCCACCAGGGAAAACTGCACCGCCACTTCAGCCAGCACCAGCACGCCGCCCACCAGCAATGCCAGGGCAATACCGAACAGGCCGCCGACCACCGAGAGCATCACCGCCTCGGTGAGGAACTGGCGCAGGATGTCGCGCTGGCGCGCCCCGGTCGCCATGCGGATGCCGATTTCACGGGTGCGTTCGCGCACGGTCATCAACATGATATTCATCACGCCGATGCCGCCCACCAGCAGGGAGATCGCCGCAATCGAGCCGAGCATCAGCGACAGGGTGTTCTGGGTGCGGGCTTCGGCCTGAATCATCGCGGCATTGTTGGTCAGCTCGTAGTCGCGCTTGCCGTTGTGCAGCTTCAGCATCAACTGGTCGATGGCGCGTTCGGCTTCATGCACCTTGCGTGCATCGGTGGTGGCAATCGCCACGTATTCGGGGTTGTAGCTGCCGAACAGGCGGACACTGGCGGCGCTGTAGGGAATGGCGACACGGTCGTCACTGTCCTTGTTGCCGGAGCTTGAGCCTTTTTCCGCGAGCACGCCGACCACCTGGAAGGGTACGTTCTCGATCAGGATGTACTGGCCGATAGGGTTGGCCACGTCCTTGAACAATTTTTGGCGGATGCGCGCGCCGATCACGGCGACCGTGGCGGCGGCGCGTTCGTCGGCCTCGGTGAAGTAGCTGCCCTCGACCACCGGCCAGTTGAAGATCTCCGGGAAGTTGGTGTCGTTGCCCCCCACGTAAGCCATGTAGTCGACGTTGCCGAAGCGCACTCCCGCGTCGGTGCCGTTGACCGGCATGATGCGCTTGACCTGAGGCAGCGTCGCCAGGGCCGCGACATCGTTGAGGGACACGATACCCAGCGGCGTACGCGGGTTGGGCGAAGATCCGCTGAGGTAGATGATATTGGAGCCGAATGCGCCCATCTGCGCCATGACCTGGCGCTTGCTGCCTTCGCCCACTGCCAGCATCACCACCACCGACGCGACGCCGATGATGATGCCCAACAGCGTCAGCGCCGTGCGAAAACGGTTGATCCACATCACCCGCCAGGCGGCCTGCACGGCATCCAGCAATTCGGCTTTCCAGGCACCATTGTGCTCGGCGCCGTCGACCAGGCGTTGGCGCAGGTCCACGGCGTGCAAGGCGCCGGCCGCCACGCTGGGTGTGGCCGCGCGGGTGTCAGCCGAATCGCTGATGATCTGGCCGTCGCGAATCTCGATGATGCGGTTGGCTCGCGCCGCCACTTCACGGTCGTGGGTAATCAGAATGACCACATGGCCCTGGCTCGCCAGTTCGTCGAGCAAGGCCATGACCTCGGCGCCGCTATGGCTGTCGAGGGCGCCGGTGGGTTCGTCGGCGAGGATGATATGGCCGCCGTTCATCAGGGCGCGGGCGATGGACACCCGTTGCTGTTGCCCACCCGACAGCTGGTGCGGCCGATTGCCGGTGCGCTCGGCCAGGCCCAGGCGGGTGAGCAGGGCGCTGGCGCGGGCATGGCGTTCGGCGGCGCTGATGCCGGCATAGATCGCCGGCATCTCGACGTTTTCCTGGGCGGAGCCTGAGGGAATCAAGTGGTAGCCCTGAAACACAAAACCGAAGGCTTCGCGGCGTAGCCAGGCCAGTTCGTCGCTGCCCAGGTGGGCGACGTTTTCCCCGGCGAACAGGTAGTCGCCCTCGGTGGGGCGGTCGAGGCAGCCGAGGATGTTCATCAGCGTCGATTTACCCGAGCCCGAGGCGCCGACAATGGCGACGAACTCGCCGGCATGGATCGACAGGTCAATACCGCGCAACACATCGACCTGCGGGCTGTCGCCGCCGCCGTAGGATTTGCGGATGCCTTTGAGTTCAATCAGGGGCGTGGTCATTTCAGCCCCCATGGCTATCAACCGGGCCGATCAACAGGTGGTCGCCCTCGCTCAACCCCTCGAGCACTTCCACCCGCAGGCGGTCGCTGATGCCCAGGCGTACTTCACGGTCTTCGATGGCTCCGTTTTTGGCGACCACCCGGGCGATTTGCACTGCGGAACCGGGCACGCTTTGCAAAGCGGCGACGGGTACGGTGAGGGCGTCCTTGACCTGGCTGGCGACGAAAAAGACCTGGGTGGTCATCTCGGCCATCAGCGCGTTGTCGGCGTTGTCCACGTCCAGCAGCACCGTGTACAGCACCACTCGGCCAGTGCCGCTCTTGCTGGTGCTGCTCGGGCTGCCGCTGCCCTGGGTTTCGTTCAAGGGTTTGGGCGGGATCGGCAGGATCTGGCGCACGGTGCTGGTCCAGCGCCGGCTGCCACCGCTCAGAGTGGTGAAATACGCGCTCATGCCGGGTTTGACATGGCCGATGTCGGCTTCGGAGACTTCCGCCCACACCGTCATGGGCGACAGCTTGGCGATGCGCAGGATCAGCGGCGTTTGCTGTTGCGCGTTGAGGGTCTGGCCGACGCGTGCATCCACGGCCACCACGGTACCGGTCATTGGCGCGTAGATGCGCGTGTAGCCCAACTCGGCTTCATCGCTGCGCAGGCTGGCCTGGGCCTGGCGGATCTGTGCCTGGAACATCTGCACCCGCGCCTGGGTCGCGCTGAGTTCCGCCTTGGCGGTCTGCACGTCTTCCTCGCGGGTGGCGTTGCCGGCACTCAGGCGCTGCTGACGCTGGTACTTCTGATGGGCCAGTTGGTGCTGGGCTTTCTGCTCCTGCAACTGAGCCTGCAGGTTTTCGATGGCATAGCGGCTGGCGTCGAGCTTGGCTTTTTGCGTGGCGGGGTCGATCTCCACCAGCAATTGGCCCTCTTGGACCTGGTCACCGGCCTCGACGTGGATCTTGCGGATCTGCCCGGAGGCTTGGGCGCCGACGTCTACGTAACGTCGCGGTTGCAGGGTGCCCAGGGCGGTGACGCTGTTTTCGATGTCGGCGCGGGTCACGGTGACGGTGGCCAGGGCGTCGCGGCCCGGCGTCAGGCCCTGCCAGGTGGCAAACGCAACGATGGGAATCAGGCACGCCACCACAAGCAGGGCGCGTCGGGCAGGTCGAGGGCGTTTCATGGGTAGCTTCCAGCCAGGAAAGTTCGGGGCGCAGTCGCGCAGAGCTGACAGGTAAACGAGGAAAATGCCCCGGAATTTAGGCTGTTACATAAGTAGTTACAGCGCGAATTGCGAAAAAAACCGACCGCTGATGAGAGAGTTCTTTAAAAGTAGATGAGAATTACTATAAATTGCACACACTCAAACTGCCATCATCGGTGATGGCAAAACCGCCAATGATTGCGGGCGCATCCAGGTAAGGGGATGCGCTCTTGGGTTTTTCGCGAGCAAGCTCGCTCCTACAGGGGGCTGGGTGTCGTTTGTACCAAGGCCGTGGGTCAGGAGTCATGTTGGAAAACTACTATCGCGAGCTGGTGTGTTTCCTCAACGCCAAGCTGGGCAATCGTCAGGTGGCCGAAGATGTGGTGCATGACGCTTATGTGCGGGTGCTCGAGCGCGCAAGCGACACCCCGATCGAACAGCCCCGCGCTTTTCTGTACCGCACCGCCTTGAACCTGGTGATCGACGGCCATCGGCGTAATGCCTTGCGTCAGTCCGAGCCTCTTGAGGTGCTGGACAGCGAAGAGCGCTTCGCCGCCTGTTCCCCCCACGCCAGCCACCACCAGGGCCAGCGCCTGGAGATGCTCGAGCGCGCCTTGGCCGAGCTGCCGGCGGCCTGTCGCGACAGTTTCCTGTTGCGCAAACTCGAAGGCCTGTCCCATCTGCAAATCGCTGAACGCCTGAACATTTCCCGCAGCCTGGTGGAAAAACACATCGTCAACGCGATGAAGCACTGCCGGGTGCGCATGCGCGAGTGGGAAGCGCACTGATCGGCTGTTGGTTAAATTTTATTTCACTGTCCTCGTTTCCTATCAACACACGGCCTGTTGTTCAGGCCATGAAGGTATTCCCGCCCCACCGCCATGGGGCTTATCCAGAGGACACTGGAATGACACAGGCAATTGCTTCGCCCGCGGTTCATGACCTGATCGGGATCGGTTTCGGCCCTTCGAACCTGGCGCTGGCCATCGCCCTGCAGGAGCGTGAAAAGGCCCAGGGCAAGCTGGACGTGCTGTTTCTCGACAAACAAGCCGACTACCGCTGGCACGGCAATACCCTGGTGACCCAGAGTGAACTGCAGATTTCCTTCCTCAAGGATTTGGTGACCCTGCGCAACCCCACCAGCCCGTACTCCTTCGTCAACTACCTCAAGGCCCACGACCGCCTGGTGGACTTCATCAACCTGGGCACCTTTTACCCTTGCCGCATGGAGTACAACGACTACCTGCGCTGGGTGGCGGGGCAGTTCCAGGCCCAGGCCAACTACGGCGAGGAAGTGCTGGCCATCGAGCCGATCCTGCATCAGCAACAGGTCGAGGCGTTGCGCGTGATCTCCCGTGATGCCCAGGGCGAGCAGCATGTGCGCACCACCCGTTCGGTGGTGGTCAGCGCCGGCGGCACACCGCGCATCCCCGAGGCATTCAAGGCGCTCAAGGGCGATAGCCGGGTGTTTCACCATTCCCAGTACCTGGAGCGCATGGCCAGCCAGCCGTGCGTAGACGGCAAGCCGATGCGCATCGCCGTGATCGGCGGCGGCCAGAGCGCGGCAGAAGCTTTTATCGACCTCAATGACAGCTTCCCGTCGGTGCAGGTCGACATGATCCTGCGCGGTTCGGCGCTCAAACCGGCCGACGACAGCCCGTTCGTCAACGAAGTGTTCTCGCCGGCCTTTACTGACCTGGTGTTCCAGCAAGTCGGTGCCGAGCGTGAGCGTTTGGTCGCCGAATACCAGAACACCAACTACTCGGTAGTGGACCTGGACCTGATCGAGCGAATCTACGGGATTTTCTACCGCCAGAAAGTCTCCGGCATCGCCCGCCAGGCGTTTCGCACCCTGACCGTAGTGGAGAAGGCCACCCCAGGCCCGCTGGGTATCGAACTGGCCCTGCGCAATAGCGCCACCGGCGAAACCAGCCTCAACCATTACGACGCGGTAATCCTGGCCACCGGCTACGAGCGCCAGATGCACCGTGAACTGCTGGCGCCGCTGCAAGCCTACATGGGCGACTTCGAAGTGGCCCGCGACTACCGCATCGTCACCGACGAGCGCTGCAAGGCTGGCATCTACATCCAGGGCTTCAGCCAGGCCAGCCATGGCTTGAGCGATACCTTGCTGTCGGTGTTGCCGATTCGGGCGGATGAGATTGCGGCGTCGTTGTATGCGCTGGACCATCACCGTGGCAAGGCGCGTTCAGTGCAGGACTTGCTGCTGGCAACCGCCAGCTGACCGATCCCCTTATTGTGGCGAGGGAGGTTGGGACCCCTCGGGGGCGGGGCGCCCCCCAGCGTTTGGGGGCGCGTCGCCCGCCCACCGGGGGCGGCGCCCCCGCCCCACGAGAGCGCCCCCCCACACAC
>NZ_WKFA01000104.1:0-5581 GCF_021605325.1 Pseudomonas sp. PA-7-1E | reverse complement strand
TGCGGGTTTGTTTGCGCTTACCGGCGTACTCGGCGTCAGCGAAGGTCATCTGCTTCATGGGGAAACTCAGCGGGTGGAATCCGGGTATTTTGCCAAAATCTGGAAGTCTTCTTCAGAGTTTCCTTAGAAAATCAGGCATCGCAGCTGGCATCAAGGCGCTCAGGAAGTTTCGCTTCCACCAGTCCCGGTGCACCTTTGGGACTGAGATAGCTAGGCTCGCTTTAGAAAATTGCGTTGATGTGGCGATAGTGATCGCGACTGTCAGTAATGCATTGCTTCACGGTCCAAACTCGGAGGCCACCACCTTCAAATACATCAAATTTGTGCAGGCAGCCCCCGCTAAGCAGGCCATTGCGAACAACTTCATGACTGCGTTTACAGGGATTGCTTCGGGGCATGGAGCGAGCAATGAGTAATCTGACGTCTTCAGACCTGACGTTTCCGATGCTTGAGTACGGGAAAAACGAGACTCCTTGGGATCTTGCACCGCTTTTATACAGCGGTGGTGCTGCGGCAAAAGTGAAGACAGTACGCAGTGAAATCATGTCAGGTACTTTCGGTGATCCTTTACTGGAACGGTCGGAGCTTGTGAACAGACTACATGATTGTTTGACCGATGACCTTGCCGGCGGAGGAAGCCGCTTTTCGGCGAATAACAAGATCGGTGCGTTGAGGAAGTTTTTTCAGTGGGTGGATCAGTGCGAACGTCCATTGAGTATTGATACTGTCGTGGAAGCATACTTGAGGTGGGCTGAGCATCTTCTACAGCGTCATCGTGTAGACGGATATTTGACTGCCCTATCGTTATACGACATCGCAAGTTTGACAGCGACGATGCTTGATCGAGTGTTAGGCCGAAGTTCAACGCTTCTTTACAGCACCCGGATTCGCAAGCCCAGAGGCAAGGCGAAGATGAGCAGTGGGTGTGCGGACAAGCAAAGCTTGGAAGACAGTTTTGCATTTGGCCATTTTCTCACTGATATCTGCGAGTCCCTAAGCTACGAAGCGACTACCGGGCGGCTTCCTGTTTTGGTCTCACTTCGAAGTGGTCAACAGCAGGAGTTTTGGTGTAAGTCGAGACAGAGCACGCGCAGGAAAAATCTCAGTAACCCGCGCGCTATTAAGACGATTGCTCGGAACGTGGAGCTTCGGAGCTCCGATACCTCGATTGGTACCCGTCACTCTGTTGTTAACCTACGAATCGAAGCCGAGCTTCTGATGTTCATTGCTCAAACCGGACTGAACCTTTCGCAGGCACACAAGCTACGAATGGATCAATTCAACTACACCAGTCACCTCGATGGTTACCAAGTTCGGACCTATAAAAACCGACGTGGCGGTGAAGTTCTATTTGAAGTTTTTTCCAGCTACCGGGATTGGTTCGAGCGTTACATCGAATGGCGGAATGCATGGTTCCCAGATGATTGCGATGGTCTTCTTTTTCCTCTCGTTCGTCTTGGTGGACGCCTTGCCTTAGAGGCCCCCCAGTTCACAGCACTAGGGCGGACTTGCGCTGAACTTGGCGTTGAGATGATTAAGCCTCGGAAATTACGAGGTGCCCGCATCAATTGGTTGTTACGAGAATCGCTGAATCCGCACCAGGTGGCTGACATTGCCCAGCACACGGCCGAAACGCTCATTAGGGTTTACGCAGAGCCAAACCCGCAAATCGCTATGGTTGAAATCAGTCGATTCCACCGACAAGCCGATACAGCCTTCTGTTCACCTGCCCCAGGTACTTGTGTGACATCTTCACCCAAATCGGTTTTAGATGCTCCGGTCAACGCCCCTGAGCCAGATTGCATCAATGCATCCGGCTGTCTTTTCTGTGTGAATCATCGGGATATTGAAAGCGAGGATCACGTCTGGTCTCTGAGTAGTTTGCGAGTGCTCAAGAGCTTGGAGCTAATTAGATATCGCCCAGCTTGCACGGATAGATCTGGCGAGGCTGACCATCCAGCGATGCTGGCGGTTGAGCGCCTGAGTGCGAAGCTACGGTTCTTTCAAGAAAGCAGCGAGGTGCGGCGGCTTTGGGTGGGAGAGGCACTGGCTCGCATAGCTGAGGAGAACTATCACCCAGCTTGGGACGGATTTATTCGGCTTGCGGAAGTAACGGCTGGGCCTTCCCTATGAATATGCTCACGACGTTAGGGCTTTCTATCGAGTCGCCTCTCGCCGTTCCTGGGGCGTTTAATTACCGTCCTGAGAGCTGGCCTCCGCCACCTGATTGGCCGGTCGTAATTGATGCACAGGGCAAAGTAATAAGCCGTTGGGGCGATCCAGTATGGAGGCTTGACCCATGGGCTAAGCGGGCGGTGACGCTGAATTTTGGGGATGGCCCAGCTACCAAAGTAGCGGCGCCCATTAGCTCGGCGAACGCTAACCTGCTCCGTATCATCACAGGCTGGTGGCTATACGGGCCTTATGGCGCTCGAGGCTACAGATCCCTTAAGACACGTTTCGATCAGGTGCGGCGGCTATTTGTGCTTTGCGAAGAGGCCGGAATACTTGCCAGCGAATTGAGCCACTTTCCACGCGTATGCGAACGAATCCCTGACTTTCTTCATTCCTCAAGAAAGACCGAGTTCCTGTCGTTAATGCATGAGCTTTACGCGTCCCGAGGTGCCGTAGGATTTACGTTGCTGGATTCAGGCTCTCTAACCCGTGTGGCTGCGCTGTTTCCAGCTCACCAAACAGCTCAAACGCCATACATTCCTCCACGCATCTGGCACTACCAGGTCACGAGGCTGCGAGAGTGTCTTGATGACTTCTTATCCCATCGAGAACAGGTTGAAGCTTGTTATCGGTTCAGTGTCGCGGCTTACGAATATAACCAGAGAGTTTCGGACAGAGGAGTATGCGTAAACGCACCGCCTTTCTGCGGCCATAACATGCAATTATCGGGCGCTAAAACGGGGCTTCGGTTTCACGGAGCGTTTGCAGATACCGCGAAACGCTTCGGCATCTTTGAGTTGCTTGAGCGTTGGGTGGGTCGCAGTGGCGACTTGCAAGTAAGAACGTTGACTAGCTATCTGAAACTGGTCAACCGCGCAGGCTTAGCTTACATCCTTAACTTCAGTCTCATGCGGGTTGAGGAAGCCTGGAATCTTCGAGCCGGGTGCCTTGACGTCGAGCACGACAAGAGTTTCGGCGACATTTTCTTGTTACGTGGGCAGACAACAAAAACGCTTTCTGATAGCGACGCCCTGTGGGTCACATCCCCATCTGTGGAGGTCGCTGTGAGGGCGATGGAGGTGATTTCTCTGTTTCGCTCATTACACGCATCTCACTTAGAAGCGAGCGGTCTTGCCGGGCGTTATTTGACCGATTCTTATCATGAACCGTGGCTCCCATCGCGCAAAAATGATGATCACTCACTGAGACCGAGCATTCCGCCATATGCCGCACTTTTGGGGCAGTACGACAAGCTCTTTGACTTGGAGCGCTTGCGTATCACGACTGAGGATTTGAAATTGGCCAGGCTAGCTACCCCTTCACTGCCGGAGGAGTATCAAGTAGGCGCTGTATGGCCGTTGGCATGGCATCAGTTGCGTAGAACTGGGGCAGTAAACATGCAAGCTTCCGGGCTCGTAAGTGATGCTTCGCTTCAGTACCAGCTCAAGCACATCACTCGCGCGATGAGCCTTTACTACGGACAAAATCACTCGCGAGTGCGTCTGGAGGAAAAGGCTCACACTCTTTACGTTCGCACAATGTACGAGACGCTTGGAAGAGAGTTACAGCAGCTTACGAGTGAGCGTTTTGTCAGTCCCCATGGAGATAAACGTAAGGCTGAGATCGTTCGGCTGATCTCGCCCGAGGATGCAAAGAAGATGATCGGTTTGGCGAAGAAGGGCACGGTCGCATGCCGCCAGATCCTTCTTGGTGTTTGTTCGAGTCGCGTGCCTTGTCCATATGGAGGAATCGACAACATTGCTCATTGCGGAGGCGGTGACTCAAAGGACGCAAAACCTTGCCCTGATGTGCTGTATGACTCAGAACGATTGGATGCGGTAGATGATCTTGAGCATATCCTCAAAGAGCGGCTTGCTACTGCTCAGGATGGAAGCCCGCTCATGGAGTCTCTGGTGGCTCAACAGCGAAGCTTAAAGAGCTTCCGTCGTGTCATAGGGAGCGCCAATGGACGTTGAACTCATTGCTCGCCGCAGCGCGGCTGATCAATACCGGGACGCTTTTGAGCGCCTGAAGCTCAACAGGCCACAACTTCTGCCGAAGGGGACTCCGGTCACTCAGAACAACGTGGCGAGAGAGGCCGGGAGCGATCCGTCAGCACTGAAGAAATCGCGTTTTCCGAGTCTCATCGCAGAGATAAAAAACTACGTAGAGCAACACGCGGAGGAGCAACCTCCTTCGTTGAACCAGGTAAATATTCTTGCCCGTCAGAAAAGTCGCGCCTTGCGTGATCGGATTGAGCACGTTGCCCGGCAGCGCGACCAGCTCGCAAGCTTATTGAGTGAAGCGGATGCGAAAATCCTAGAGCTGTATGACCGCATAGCTGAGCTTGAGGGGCAGCTGCCTGCGTCCAACATAATTTCGTTGGATCCGCGCGGGCCGAGAAAGCTTTGAGATGACAGCTCGCATGCAGCTAGTCGCCTAGGTGCACACGCCCCGTGACTAGCAACTAGGCGTAGTGATTTTTTGATAGACAGGCAAATCGTTGCCCGTGCCTGCAACTGACTGCCATGCACGGTGGTTTGCTCGGCCCTTTGCCGAGCGCTTCGTCAGTCCGTGTTGCTCTAAACACCCGACCATAATACTGTATGTATGAACAGTTATCTTGGTTGAGTTCTATGTCGATTGATTATCTCGGGCACATTGATGCTCCAGGGCACCCCCTGCCGCTGTACTCGTTTACTGTCCCAGCAGGATTTCCTTCGCCGGCACAGGATCACATCGAGCGAGAGATATCGTTGGACGAGCTTCTAGGGCTACGTCTCCCTCAAGTTTTTCTGGCGAGAGTTGGCGGTGATAGCATGAAGGGAGTCGGAATTTTCGATGGTGATCTTGTCGTAGTGGATCGAGCTATCGAAGCGAAGCCTGGCTTAATAGTCATCGCCGCGCTGAATAATGAGCCGCTTATCAAGACGCTTTGTAAGGATGGGGATCAGTTCATCCTGCGCTCCGAAAACGCTACCTTCGCGCCCAGATATGTTCTTGAAAACGATGAGCTGCTGATCTGGGGAGTGGTTCTCTACAGCATCCGCAGTCACACCAATGCAAGAGCCTAAACCGTGCTTTGCCCTAGTGGACTGCAATAGCTTTTATGCGAGCTGCGAGCGTGTCTTCCGGCCTGACTTGGCCCGCGTTCCCATTGTAGTTTTAAGCAACAACGATGGCTGTGTGGTTGCTCGTAGCGCTGACGCAAAGCCATTCATCAAGATGGGCGAACCCTACTTTCAGATCAGAGAAAAGCTCGTACAGCATGGGATTGTGTGCGGATTCCACGCCATCCGGCCACCCAGTCCGCTCTCATCTGGCCAGGCATTCCACGGCCATCTGGCCACCTGTTCCACGGCCATCCGGCCGGGCAGTCGGAGCGCAGCGACGCAGGGGTTGCATT
>NZ_WKFA01000103.1:0-6440 GCF_021605325.1 Pseudomonas sp. PA-7-1E | reverse complement strand
GCTAAGGTTTTGAGCACTTGAAGGGCTCACCCAGAGGCGCAGGCTTGTTCCTATCGTCGGTCATAGCCAGATGCATTCTTTATCGGCGCTTGGGTGAAAGGAGGAGGGGCGAAATCTCCCACGGTCTATACTGCGTCAACAGTCAGAATCGGGCTTTGTCCCTTCTCCTCCCTTCAAGTCCTAGCATACAAGCGGGCTTGCTCGCGACAGCGGAGTGTCAGTCACTGAGTCCGTAACAGAACCACCGCTATCGCAGGCAAGCCCCACAAGGTATTTGGTACTTAACAAGTATTGTGTAGGCACCAGCCTCACCGAACCGAGTTCTGCATCACAATCTGTGGCAGATGCTCGGACAGAAAGTCAATCAGCGCCCTGACCGAAGGCAGCATGCCGCGCCGCGCCGAATACGCGAGGTGCAGTGTCAGCTCGGGGGCACTCCATTCTGGCAGCACCACCACCAGTTGCTGTCGAGCCAGGGCGGGCAGGCACGCAACATCCGGCATCATCGCGATGCCCAACCCCTGGATGGCCGCATTCAGGATCGTTTCATGCTCCCTGCACATCAAGGTCGGCCGCAGCTTGGCGGTGGTGCGCGCACCATCAGGGCCAACCAGTAGCCATTGCGGCTGTGGCTCATCTGCCGCTTCGTAGTAGAGCGTTGGCCGTTGTGCCAGCTCGTCCGGATGAGACAGCGGCCCTGTGCGCTTGAGGTAGTCCGCGCTGGCAACCAGGATGCGCCGGCTGATCCCCAGCGGTTTGGCCACCAGGTCGGGGTCCATATCCTCCGGCTGACGCAGCCGCACGGCAATGTCCACCGATTCCGCCTGCAGGTCCACCGTGCGATCAGTGGCAAGCACCTGCACGCGCACCTGGGGGTAACGGGCCATGAACGGCGGCAGGTAAGGGGCCAGGAATACCTGGGTCGCCAGCACCGGGCAACTGATGCGCACCAGCCCGCGCGGCGCGGCGCTGGCCATGTCGATGACTTCCTGAGCCGCCAGCGCTTCAGTGATCGAGGCGCGGCAATGGATGAAAAATCGCTCACCGAGGTCAGTCAGAGACACATGGCGTGTGGTTCGATGAAACAGGCGGGCGCCCAGGCGTTGTTCGAGCGCCGCAACGCGTGCGCTGAGCCGCGACTTGGGGATGCCTAGCACTCGGCCCGCCGCCGAGAACCCGCCGTGCTCGGCGACCATGGAGAAATAGTAGAGATCGTTGAGGTCCTCCAGCACAGCCTGGGTGGTCATTCTATTGTCCGATTTCAGGTAACAGATGGTTCAAAAATAGCATCTATTGGGATGATTGTCGTTTGGTTGGGCTGATGACTCACCGAATCAACTGGCACTCAAGGAGCCGCCGACATGCCTCTGCTTACCGCCGACAATCTTGCGCAATATGGCGACCCGCATCCACGCCAGCGAGTTGCCGTCCTCGACACCGACATGAGCTACGTGGACGTCGGCGCAGGCGAGCCCATCGTCTTCCTGCACGGCAACCCCACGTGGTCCTATCTGTGGCGCAATATCATTCCTCACGCGCTGCCGCACGGCAGATGCCTGGCGCCGGACCTAGTGGGTATGGGGCTCTCGGGCAAGTCGCCGACTCGCGCCTATCGCTTCGAGGATCATGCCCGCTATCTCGAGGCCTGGTTCGAGGCCATGGGGTTGACCAACGTTGTGTTGGTTACCGATGACTGGGGCACTGCGCTGGGGGCGCATTGGGCCAACCGCAACCGGGATCGTGTACAGGCGCTGGTGTATATGGAAGGTGTGGTGTTTCCGGGAAGCTGGGACGATTACGCTGGCGCAGGCAAGGACCTCTTCAAAGCCCTGCGCTCGGAACCAGGCGAGCAGATGATCCTTGAGGAGAACCTCTTCATCGAGGGGATTCTGCCTCGCACCACGTTGCGCACTCTGGGCGTCGAGGAAATGGACGCCTACCGCGCACCCTTCGCCACCCGGGAAAACCGCTGGCCGACCCTCGCCTGGCCCCGCGAACTGCCTATCGAGGGTGAACCGGCCAATGTCGTCAAGATCATCGAGGCGTCTGGCGCATGGTTGGCGACCGAGGCACTGCCCAAGCTGCTGATCGTCGGGGAGCCAGGCGCGGTGCTCACCGGGCGTGCGCTGGCCTATGCCCGCACCTGGGCCAATCAACGCGAGGTCAGCGTGCCGGGCATTCATAGCCTGCAGGAAGACTCTCCGGCCGAGATCGGCCTGGCGCTGTCGCTGTTCCTGCGAGAACTGCGCCCCATTACCTGAAGCCATCCCATTCACACCCGTGCCATGACCTGACCCCCTGGAGGTAGACCATGAAACACACCTACAAAGGCCCCGACGATGCCTTGGAAGTGGCGCGCTTTGTCTGCAATGCAGTCAACGGCTGGACCGAAAACCCGACACGGATGATTCCCTATTTCACCCCGGACGGCGGTTGGGAATTTCCGTTCGCGCCCACCGAGTTTGGCCTGTTCTTCAAAGAGGTCCGTGGAAGTGAAGCCATGAAACGCTACTTCAGCTCACTCGTGCCTTATATGGAAAACCTCGATATCGGACCGGTAGAGAATTGGGCCATTCATACGCTGAAGACCCCGCATACCTACGTGTATGAATACACCGGCACAGCCACCATCAAGGGCTCGGGCAAGCTCTACGAGCAGAACTACATTTCGATCGTGACGCTGGAAGGCGGCAAGATCAAAACCTATCGCGAGCATTGGAACCCGTACGTTGCGCTGCTCGATTTTGGCCTGGCGCGTCCCGTTGACGGTGACGCGAGGTAGCGACAGCGGCAATTGCTGATTGCAAAGACGAGGTGGTACATGAACGCAAAAGATGTGGTAACCACGATGTGGACCGAACTGATGACCGCCAAGGACCCGGCCGTGATCCAGAAGTGGGTAGCCCCCACCTACAAACAGCACAGCCCCTATGTGCAAACCGGCCGAGAAGGTCTTGAGCAGTTAGTGGCAAGCCTGCGAGACGACTACAGCTACGAGGTGGTGCGGATCTTCAGCGACGGCGATCTGGTGGTGTTGCACGGCATTCATCGCAACTGGCTCAACGGCGTATTCACCGGCGGCGAAGTCGTTGTCGGCATCGACATGTTCCGCGTTGCGGATGATCAGATCCAAGAGCATTGGGATGCGTCGGTGCCCGTCATGCGCATTTCGGCATCGGGCCGCACCCAGTTCGACGGGCCGGCGACAGTCGAACATGCGGACAGGACCGCGCACAGCAAAAACACTGCAACCGCCTTCATCCAGACGGTGCTGGTCGACAGGCAGCATCGGCGCCTGCCTGAGTTCCTCAGCAAGCATGGATTGGCGCAGCACATTACGGAGATTGCCGATGGCGCCGCTTGCCTGGCGCAAGCGCTGGCGGTGAGCGACAAGGAGTATGTCGCGATCAGGAAAGTGGTGGCTGAAGGTGAGTTTGCGGCGGTCCAGTCAGAGGGACGGATCAATGGTCAAACCCATACCTTCTGGGACCTGTTCAGGATCGATGCGCATGCAAAGATCGCTGAACAGTGGCAGGTAGCCGCGGTGTTCCCCGATGTCGTACCCCACGACAACGGCCCATTCTAGAGCGTTATTTGTGCGCGCCCAGCCATTCCACGGCCGTGCGCCAGATGCAGATACCCAGGAAGTACGCCGACATCAGCGACCATAAGCCAAATGTCCAAGGGTTGGTGTTCGGGTAATCCACCACCATCAGGAAGCTGCACAGCAGCCAGATGGTGGTCACCGCGATGTTGATCGGCATGAAGCGCTTGACCCGGAACGGGTGCAGGAACTTCATCGGCGTGACGGTCAACAGCGCCAGGCCGATCACGGTCAGCAAGGTGACCCAGGCATCCGGCTGGATGATATAGACGCACAGGGCAACGACGTTCCAGGCGGCAGGGAAGCCGACGAAGTAGTTGTCCTTGCTCTTCATGTTCACGTTGCAAAAGCAGAACAGCGACGACACCAGAATCACCGAAACCGCAAACAGGTGGGTGAAATCAGGCAGGTCGATGTAGCGGTAGATAAACAGTGCAGGAATGAACACGTAGGTGAGGTAGTCGATCACCAGGTCCAGCACCGAGCCGTCAAAGCTGGGCAGCACCGTGCTGACATTCACCCGTCGCGCCAGCGAGCCGTCGACGCCATCCACCACCAGTGCCAGGCCCAGCCATAGCAGGCACGCCTTGGGGGAGTTTTCCAGCAGCGCCAGGGTGGCCAAAAAGGCCAGTACCACACCGGTGGCGGTAAAGCCGTGGGCGCCCCAGGCTTTGAGTCTGGCTACATGCAGGGTCGATATCACGGGCGGTTCTCCAAAAGGTCAAACGGGGCAGCCGACAACGTAGCGCCGTCGAGTCTGGCCAGGGAATGCAGGTATCGACCGGGAAGGGGAGGATAAGGTTCACCGCCCGGCGTATCCGTTAGCGTAGCAAGCGTAGGATGTTTCGGCATCAACCCTGACGGAACACCAGGGCCTTCAGCCCACTCTGTGGGTCAATGTCAGGAAATTCCGGTGGGTTTTCCAGCCGCTGTACAAACCGCAGGCCCGGTGCTTCGCGGGTCACGCCGTCGATCAGGAAGTCCTCGCCGAAGGCCGGATCGTTCATGCATGCCAGTACGGTGCCGTGGGCACTGAGCAAGTCTGGCAGGCGGCGCAGCACGCGCTGGTAATCCTTGGTCAGCAGGAAACTGCCTTTCTGGAAGGAGGGCGGGTCGATGATCACCAGGTCGTAAGGGCCGTTGTTCGTCACCTTGGCCCAGGACTTGAACAAGTCGTGGCCCAGGAAACTCACTCGGCTCAGGTCGTGCCCATTCAGGCGATGGTTGTCGCGGCCACGGCTTAAGGCCCCACGGGCCATGTCCAGGTTCACCACATGGTCGGCGCCGCCTTCGATGGCGGCCACGGAAAAACCGCAGGTATAGGCAAACAAATTCAGCACACGCTGGCCCTGGGCTTGTTCGCGCACCCAGTTGCGCCCGTAACGCATGTCGAGAAACAGCCCGCTGTTCTGTTTTTTACCCAGGTCGATCAGGTAGCGCAGGCCGCCCTCGGTGATGGTCAGCTCGTCGATGGCGTCGCCCACCAGCCATTCGGTGGTGCTTTGCGGCAGGTAGCGGTGTTGCAGGGCCACGGTGTGCACGCCGAAACGGCTCCACTCGATCTGCAACAGCGTGTGCTTCAGGGCATCCAGGTGCTCGGTTTCTTTGAACAAAGCAACCAGCACCACCCCTTGCAGCCAGTCCACCGTCAGTTGTTCCAAGCCCGGCCAGCAACGGCCACGGCCATGGAACAGGCGCCGGGTTTCCGCAGGCGCGTCAGCCAGGGCAGTGAGCAAGTGGGCGTGCAGGGTAGCGAGTGCGTCTGGGTTCATCGTTAAGCGTCAGTCATCGGGCGGGCGGCATTTTAAACACAATTGGGAAGGAACGGGCTTGCCTGTGATGGCGGCCTGACAGCCGACCCATATATACCTGAAGCCCCGGCATCCAACTGTGGGAGCCGGCTTGCCTGCGATGACGGGCTGATAGTCGACGCTTATCTACTTTGGATCGCGGAGCGTGAGTTGGATCATCGTCGGCTGTCAGGGCCGTCACGGGAGCAAGCTCCCTCGCCACAGGTCCAGCGTTGTACCGCGTTCCCGCAGTGTTTGCGATTTGGGTCAGCGCGTGGCAATCAGCGCCGGCCCGAATGACTCTTTCAAGAAAACCGGGGCGATATAGCGTTCGTAATGTGCCTCGGACAGCAAAAAGAACTCTCGATCTATCGCATCGCGCAAATCCGCCAGGTGGCGTTCACGAAACTCCGGTAACAGCGTCAAACCATAGGCATCCAGCCTGGAAATCACCCGCGCACCCCGCGCAATCAACTGGTATGCCCAGCAATACGGCGACTGGTGCGGCATAAAACGAATCTTGCGCGCTTCCAACTGCTGTCGCAGGCAGTGCGGGTCGAACACTTCCAGCTTGCTGGCCATTACCTGTACCAGCAGTTGTTCCAGACGCAGCCACACCGCCTGTTTTTCCTCGGCGTTATAGCCATTCCACTGGATCACCTCGTGGTGATAGCGCTTGCAGCCCCGACAGACCAGGTCACCGTAGACGGTGGAGCACAGGCCGACGCAAGGGGTTTTGATGGTTTGGTTGGGCATAAAGGCTTGCTTGCAAAGTCTATGGATCATCAATAGCCAATGTGGGAGCGGGCTTGCCCGCGATAGCTGTGTGTCAGTGGGTACATCCGTGACTGATACAGCGCTATCGCGGGCAAGCCCGCTCCCACATTTATTGGTTCGTGTTGATTCAGTCCCAGCTCAACGCGCCGCCGGTCTGATACTCGATCACACGGGTCTCGAAGAAGTTCTTCTCTTTCTTCAAGTCCATGATCTCGCTCATCCACGGGAACGGGTTAGTCGTGCCTGGGTACTCTTCCTTCAAGCCGATC
>NZ_WKFA01000102.1:0-6700 GCF_021605325.1 Pseudomonas sp. PA-7-1E | reverse complement strand
TGATGGGGGAGGCTGGGCCAGAGGCAATCATGCCGCTGACCAGAACAGCGAGTGGTGCTCTTGGTGTGAGGGCTGTTGGTGGCGGCTCTGGCGCTATGGGCGCTCCTGCCCAGATAAATGTGACCGTGACTGTCGCAAGTGATGGGACTACCAGCGCTACAGCGGATGACCCCGCATATCAGCAGTTCGGGAAGGATCTCGGTGATTTTGTTGACCAGCGTTACCGTCAGCTGATTCGCAAGGACCTGGGGCAGGGCGGCAGCATTAAAAGAGCAATCAGTGGGTAATCAACTATGGCGCTTGAAAGGTTCACCTGGTGCCCGAGGACTGACCCGCAGGGCCAGGCAAAATTCCGGGTCCGCACCAAAGGCTTTGGCGATGGTTACGCGCAATCGGTAAGCGATGGCATCAACAACAAATCGCAGTCCTGGCCGCTCACGTTTCTCGGTGATGGCATTCGCACCAAGCAGATAATGGACTTCATCGACGCCCATAAGGGCGCCAGGGGCTTTTTGTGGACGCCGCCGCTTGGTGAGCTGGGGCTGTACAAATGTGATGGATATCAGCTCACACCCCACGGCGCGGAAAACTACACGCTCACCGCAACCTTCGAACAAAACTTCCAACCCTAAAGGTTATATATGGCACTGATCGCGGACATCCAAAAACTGGAGCCCGGCGGCGAGATTCGCCTGTTCGAAATCGACGGGACTGAATACGGCGCCGATTATCTGCGCTTTCACGGGCACGCCATACCGCACACGCCGGATGAGCTTCTGGCTTATGAGGGGGTGGAAGAGGAGCTCCCAGCCAAGTCGATCTGGTGGCAGGGTGCCGAGTACGCCGCCTGGCCTGTGCAGGTTGAAGGTATTGGCTCTAACAGCGATGGATCGGCTACCAGGCCAACGTTCGCCGCCGGCAACATCAATGGGCGTGTCACAGCGCTGTGCCTGGCATTCGAGGACATGCTCAAGTTCAAGCTGACCGTTCGCGAGACGCTGGCCCAGTACCTGGATGCGGTGAATTTTCCAGAAGGTAACCCAACGGCCGACCCTACCCAGGAGGCGCTGGAGATCTGGTACATCGACCAGAAAACCAGCGAAGACGGCGAGGCGGTGGTCTGGGAGTTGTCCTCACCGGGCGAGATTGATAACCACGGGCTGCCTGGGCGACAGATGACGACCTTCTGCCACTGGGCCATGACCAACGGTTACCGCGGGCCGGACTGCGGCTATACCGGCCCAGCGATGTTTGACGACGAGGACAACCCAACGACCGATCCCGCACGGGACCAATGCAAGGGCTGCCTATCGTCCTGCAAGCTGCGCTTCGGCGAGAACAACGAACTGTCATTTGGTGGATTTCCCGCCGTTTCCCTGATTGCCCGGAGCTGACCATGCGCAAACACATCGTTGCGGCGATCCAGGCGCACGCTGCCGCCGAGTACCCGAGAGAGTGCTGCGGTCTGTTGCTTGCCATGGGCCGCGCGCAGAAGTACTTCCCCTGCAAGAACATCTCCACGGAGCCTCACGAAGAGTTCAGGCTTGATCCAGAGGACTACGCCGCTGCGGAAGACCTGGGCGAGGTGATCGGCATCGTCCACTCCCACCCGGACGCCACCAGCCGGCCGTCACCGCACGACCTGGCCATGTGCGAGGCCACGGCGCTGCCCTGGCACATTCTCTCCTGGCCCGAAGGAGACCTCAGGTCGATCACGCCGTCTGGCGCCGTGCCGCTGCTCAAGCGTCCGTTTGTTCATGGAGTTTGGGACTGTTGGGCTGTATGCGCAGATTGGTATCAGCGCGAGTGGGGGCTTGAGTTTGAAACCTTCCAGCGCATCGATGGCTGGTGGGAGAGGGCGGAAAACCCCAGTCTTTACGAACAGCATTACGATGCTGCCGGCTTCGTGCGCGTAGACAGTCCTCAGCGCGGTGACATGATCGTTATGCAGGTTGGCCGTACGGTGCATCCGAACCACGCAGGCATATACCTGGGCACCGATCCGGCGCTGCCTGGTGAGGAATCCGCTACCTTCGGCCCTGGGCCATTCATGCTGCACCACCTTTACGGCAGGCCGTCCGAGATCATCGTCTACGGTGGGCCCTGGCATGACCGTGCACGCCTGATTCTTCGCCACCGTGACGCTTGGTGATACAGTCGGTATTTTCAGGGCGAGGATCGATCATGCGGATTTTGATAGCGGCGGTAGCGGTGGCGATGCTGGCGGGGTGTGCCTCATCGGCGATATCGGTTAGGGATGCGAAGCCGGTCCCGTCCGATGAGCTTTACGCCTTTCAGTCAACGCCCTCGGGTGAAAGCGGAAAAGTCACGGTTGTGCGCGACTCCGGCGCAGTTGGCTCGGGCTGCGATATCGTCGTGTATGTAGATGGACGCAAAGCGGCGAAAATAGGTACAGGTCAACGGGCTACCTTCTTCCTTCCCCCTGGCTCACCGAGCCTCGGTGCGGGTCTCGCAGGTTCTGGTCTATGTGCTGGCGCGGCCATCCGTACCATCGCAGCCACCGTGCAACCCGGAAAGGAAAGCCTCTACAGGATCAGCGGCGATATAGGCGGTTTCTACATAGGCCCTTATGTCGACTACAACTGAAAAGCGAAATTCATGAAGCCGCCTCCGGGCGGTTTTTTTACGCCAGGAGAAAGCTATGCAGGCCTCAGCAATCAATTACCAGCCACTGACAACCATTCGCCTGCACGGGCAGCTCCGGCAGTTCGGGGAGTCGTTCAGGCTCGCCGTAAAGTCCCCGGCCGAAGCCATTAAGGCGCTTTGCGTACAGATCCCTGGTTTCGAGCGCTTTCTGTCGAACGCAAAATCACGCGGGCTTGAGTTCGCAGTCTTTCGCGACAAGCGCAACATCGGAGAAAAGGAGCTGACCTACAACGGTGCCGGTGACATTCGCATTGCCCCAGTGGTGGTGGGCAGCAAGCGCGGCGGCATTCTTCAAACGATTGTCGGTGCAATACTAATCGTGGTCGGGGTGATCTTCTCGGCCACTCCTTTCGGCACACCGCTCATAGGTGCAGGCATCGGGCTTGTCGCTGGCGGCGTGATCCAAATGCTCAGCCCTCAGGCTGGAGGACTCAAGACCAGCGCCGCGCCCGAGAACACTCCCGGCTACGCATTCGGTAGCGCCAAGAACACCACTGCCTCGGGCAACCCGGTACCGCTGTGCATCGGCGAGCGCCGCTGGGGTGGGGCGATCATCAGTGCCGCCATATACGCCGAAGATCAGATGTAGCCGCAACCAACAACACTGCAGCCGCCCACGAGGCGGTTTTTTATTGCCTGGAGAAAAAGATGGGCGACGACAGCAAGATCGACATCCACGGCGCGAAGGGCGGCGAAGAGAAGCCAAAAACGCCGACAGAAGCCCCCGATAGTCTGCGGTCGGTTGCTGTCGCCAAAATGCTGATCGCCGTGGGCGAGGGAGAATTCGAAGGCTCGCCGACAGCCCGAGACATCTACCTCGACAATACTCCGCTGCAAGACCCTCAGGGCAACATGAACTTCCCGAACGTGAAATGGGAGTGGCGCACCGGGGCTGTGGACCAGACCTATATCCAGGGGATCCCGTCGGTCGAGAACGAGACCACTATCAACACTGAACTGCGCAGCGGAACTCCGTGGGTTAGGGCGATCAGCAACACTCAGCTTTCCGCTGTGCGCGTGCGGTTTGCCTGGCCGGCGCTTCAGTCCGTCGATGCAAATAACAACATCAACGGCTATCGCATTCAGTACAAAGTCGAGTTGGCAACCGATGGCGGGGCTTACCAAGAAGTCTTGAACGAGGCGGTAGATGGGAAGACCACAAACCTATACGAGCGTACCCGTCGAATTGACTTGCCGAAGTCCACCACCGGCTGGCTGATGCGCATAACACGGTTGACGGTAAACCAAAATAATCCGGGCAAGTTTTCGGACATCATGCAGATCGCCGGTTTCACCGAGGTGATTGACGCAAAGATCCGCTATCCAAACACCGCGCTCCTATACATCGAGTTTTCCGCCGAGCAGTTTCGCAGCATTCCGGCGGTAACCGTCGGCTGTAAGGCTCGCAAGTGGCAAGTCCCAAGCAACTACGACCCGGTCTCGCGCACATATAGTGGTGTCTGGGATGGAACGTTGAAGGAGGCTTACACCAACAATCCTACCTGGGCTACTTACGGCATCACCATTGCTGACCGCTTCGGCCTAGGCCGCCGCATCAAGCCGTGGATGGTGGACAAGTGGGAGCTGTACCGAATCTCGCAATACTGCGACCAACTGGTGCCGGACGGGAAGGGTGGCCAGGAGCCGCGCTTCCTCTGCAACTTGAACCTGCAAAGCAAGGCCGATGCCTGGTCACTGCTGCGCGATATCTCGGCGATTTACCGAGGCATGACCTACTGGGCCCAGGGCCAGGTGTTCACGCTCTCGGATATGCCGCGTGCCACTGACTTCGACTTCGCCTACACCCGGGCAAACGTCATCGACGGCAAGTTCACCTATTCCAGCGCGTCAGAGCGCACACGCTTTACCCGGGCGCTGGTCAGCTACGACAACCCGCTGAACAACTACGACACTGACGTCACCGCCGTGACCGATCAGAAGCTGCAGCGGCGCTACGGCGATAACCCGCTGGAGATCAGCGCTATCGGCTGCACTCGCGAATCGGAGGCCCAGCGCCGAGGTAAGTGGGCGCTGCTGACCAACTCCAAGGATCGGGCCGTAACGTTCAAGGTTGGCTTGGATGGCCGTATCCCGCTGCCTGGGTACGTGATCCCGATTGCTGACGAGCTGCTGGCTGGCCGCGCCATTGGCGGTCGCATCTCCGCGGTGAACGGCAAGGTCATTACCTTGGACCGCGACACCCAGGCAAAACCAGGTGACCGGCTGATCCTCAACCTGCCAGACGGCAAGTGTGAGGGGCGCACCGTGCAACTGGTCAGCGGTCGGCAGGTTACCGTCACCGTGGCTTATTCCGTTGTGCCTGAGCCTGAGCTAGTGTGGGCACTGGATGCTGATGACTTGGCTGTCCCGCTTTACAGGGTGGTCAGCGTTGCCAGGCCAGAGCCAGGCGTGTTCGAAATCTCGGCCGTGCAGTACGACCCGAGCAAGTTTGCGCACATCGATACGGGTGCGCGCCTGGAAGAGCGCCCGATCAGTGTTGTCCCGATCACCGTGGTACCACCGCCGGCCAGCGTCACGCTGACGTCGAGCTACGCGGTGAACCAGGGCATTGCCATCAGTACCATGAACATCTCGTGGCCAGCCGTCGCTGGCGCCGTCGCCTATGACGTGGAGTGGCGCAAGGACAGCGGCAACTGGATCAAGGTGCAGCGTACCGGCTCGACGAGCGTTGATGTCACCGGCATCTACTCGGGCGCCTACCTGGCCCGAGTGCGCGCCGTTAGCGCGTTTGAAATCTCGTCGATTTGGAAAAACTCCAGCCTGACCAACTTGGAAGGCAAGACCGGCTTGCCGCCGGCGGTGTCGTTCCTGACCACCACCAGCGAGCTGTTCGGCATTGGCATCAAGTGGGGCTTCCCTGCTGGCGCCGAGGATACCCAGCGGACCGAGCTTTGGTATGGCCCGGCGAATAACCTGCCGGCCGCGACGAAGCTGGCCGACCTGGCATATCCGCAGGCCGACTACCGGATGCAGTCTCTGCTGGCTGGCGCGACGTTTTTCTTCTGGGCGCGCCTGGTGGACCGTACTGGCAACATCGGTCCGTTCTATCCGGTGGTGAATGGGGTGATGGGCCAAGCCAGTTCGGATGCTGGGCCGATCCTTGAGCAGATCAAGGGGCAGATCGACGAGACGTCCCTGGGGCAACTGCTCAACGAGCGCATCAACCTTATCGACGGCAACGGCCCTGGTTCGGTCAATGGGCGCATCGAAGCGGCCAAGGATGAGCTGGAAGGTTTGATTGACCAGATCGTCGACGCACTGGAATACGATCCTGCGAAGGCGTACGCGCTTAACGATATCGTGCGCATGGGCCAGCACCTGTATCAGGCCAATGGCCCGGTACCGGCGAACAACCCACCACCGAATGCCACCTATTGGACCGACATCGGCACGGTAACGCAGACGGTTAATGCCCTGGTGACGCAGGTTCAGCAGAACTCGGCGACGATCAATCAGCACGGCCAGGACATCACCGCCCAGGCCTCGCAGCTCAATGCGGTGAAGGCCACGGTCAACGATCCGGTAACCGGCGTGGTTGCAACTGCTATAGGGCTGAGCACCCTAGAGGCATCCGTTGAAACGCTCGACGGCAAGGTCACCACCACGGCGCAACGGGTCGACGGCATTTACTTGCAGGTCAACCCACCGCTTCAGGGTGACGACACTGCGCTTATTGGCTCAGAGGCCGGCTACGTAGGAGTGTGGTCCGTTCAGTCCGCTCTGATCGAGGGCGACCTGGTGCAGGGACAGAGAACCGACACAGTGGAAGTGAAGGTTGCCAGCAACGCCGCTGCGGTCATAGCGGAGCAAACCGGCCGCATCAATGCCGACAGCGTGTTGGCGTCCAGCATTGAAACGGTCAAGAACTCGGTCAACGGCAACACACTGGCTATCCAGACCAACACCACGGCAATTCAAACGGTCGATGGCAAGGTCACGGCGAACTGGTCGGTGCGGATGCAGTACGAAACTGCCACTGGCCTCTACAAGTACGCCGGTATCGGGCTTGGGC